>JXRG01000144.1:0-208 GCA_000831085.1 Streptococcus sp. DBCMS | reverse complement strand
GTCTTACAGCTTCCTCCATATTTTTTGACCAATGCTTTGCTTCAGATTTTTCTTTAGAAATAAGAATATCTGATGTCAGAAAAGGTTTTGAGACTTGATATAGTTTTTGGTCTTACAGCTTCCTCCATATTTTTTGACCAATGCTTTGCTTCAGATTTTTCTTTAGAAATAAGAATATCTGATGTCAGAAAAGGTTTTGAGACTTGAT
>JXRG01000143.1:0-208 GCA_000831085.1 Streptococcus sp. DBCMS | reverse complement strand
TGCTGAAAATCGTTCAACTTTATTATGGGAAATCGAGAGAATTTTACAAAGAATATGTTGCATCTCAAAAAAAAACTACCTCGATTTCTACTAATGGAGTTGACAGAGATGCTGAAAATCGTTCAACTTTATTATGGGAAATCGAGAGAATTTTACAAAGAATATGTTGCATCTCAAAAAAAAACTACCTCGATTTCTACTAATGGAG
>JXRG01000142.1:0-208 GCA_000831085.1 Streptococcus sp. DBCMS | reverse complement strand
TTTCTAAAACAGTCTGCTAGGGATAAAACGAACTATTGAGTGGAGAGACATTTGAAATTGACGGAATTTTTTTTAAAGATGGAACGATTAGTTATTATAAAAAAACAATTTTCTAAAACAGTCTGCTAGGGATAAAACGAACTATTGAGTGGAGAGACATTTGAAATTGACGGAATTTTTTTTAAAGATGGAACGATTAGTTATTATA
>JXRG01000141.1:0-209 GCA_000831085.1 Streptococcus sp. DBCMS | reverse complement strand
GGAGTATGTTCATGGACAGGCAGATAAAATTTTTATTTATGCTATAGCAGATAGTCTGTATAGCTATAACGTGTTTTATTCAGATTAATGACTACATCGTTCGTAAACACGGAGTATGTTCATGGACAGGCAGATAAAATTTTTATTTATGCTATAGCAGATAGTCTGTATAGCTATAACGTGTTTTATTCAGATTAATGACTACATCG
>JXRG01000140.1:0-209 GCA_000831085.1 Streptococcus sp. DBCMS | reverse complement strand
TTATTCCAAGTATCTTCAAAAATCGTTTATATTTCAACATTTTTGGTTAGTTTCAAGATGAAGATTTCTTAAAAATGCTTGCAGGGGGCATCTAAATACAACAGGAAAAGTTATTCCAAGTATCTTCAAAAATCGTTTATATTTCAACATTTTTGGTTAGTTTCAAGATGAAGATTTCTTAAAAATGCTTGCAGGGGGCATCTAAATAC
>JXRG01000014.1:0-57564 GCA_000831085.1 Streptococcus sp. DBCMS | reverse complement strand
AACAGCCTTACTTTAAAAAAGTATCGTTTTTTTACAAAAAAAGAAAGCTTATACTTAAGCTTTCTTCACAAGTATTTTTTCTGCTTTCTGCTCTAAAAAAACTTCTAATACTTTCTTGGTCAAACTAATAGCTGTAGCTAATACCAGCGACACAATCAGATAATTAGCAACTAAGCCATGATCACCAACCAATGGTGGCTTTGTCAAGAACCCATAATCCCCTCCAGTCACTAAATTAACCACAAAAATTAGAGCATTAAGTGAAAAGGTTAATAAAACAATCCGCTTAACATCCAATAATCTAGAGTCATACTGTCTAAATAAGTAAACCAAAGAATTTCCTAGAAGAGCTAGGTGACCAAAAATGAAAGACAGGATGGCTATGTGGGGAAAAGGATAGGCATCGGGTACTGGATAAACAAAAGCCGCCAGCGTTCCAAAAATTCCAAGTAGAGAAAAATATTGCTTGTATTTTGACTTACCAGGAAGTAATAGCACTACAAACATCGCCATACGACAATGATAAAATGGTAAACTTTCTGACAGCGGCATGTGATTTCCCCAGTACCAACTATAGAGAAGAATCAACTGGACAGCTTGTAAAATTTGGAAAAAACGTTGATAGACTTTTTTATCGTAATAGCGATAAGAAGCATAGAAGGTCAAAGCTAATAAAGTAAATAAACTTACATACCAGACAAGATCAAATTGGGGTGGTTCTGTGGCTTTCGTCGTAAAGAAAATATCCCATAAATTCATTTAATATTCCTCATTATTTCAAAATCTTCTCACATATTATACCATGTCAATCAAAAAAAATGAATTCAGAAATACGATAATAATCTTCTTAGTCAAGATATTGCTCTCTTTGTCCTTGATGAATCTGCCAAAGAATCTCCATTTGTTCTTTTGTGATGCGTTTTTCAGATAAGACTGGCAATTGGTCAATGGCAAAAAATTGAAGCTCAGCAATCTCTTGATTTTCTTGAAATTGTCCATCAAGAAGCTTACATTCAAAGACAAACTTTGCATATTGTTTGCTCTGCAGTTGGAAACGATTGGTATCAAAAACTGCAAGTAACCTTTCAGTTTTTGCTGTAAAACCGGTTTCTTCTTCAATTTCTTTAAGAATATTTTCGGTTGGAGAATAGCCAACTTCACCAAAACCACCTGGCAAAGCCCAACTATCCTCCCCTTTTCCTCTAACTAAACAGACTTTTTCATCCTCAACAATCCAAGCACGGACGTCCATCAGAGGAGTTGCATAAGCGGAAGTTGGTTTCAAGACTTCTGCCACTTCTTCTGCATCGAGGTCTGATACCTGATTCAACATTTCAGATAACAGGATTCGCAAGTCCTCGTAGCGCTCACGGTCGAAAGGATCTTTTGTAAAGGTTAATCCAGTATCCGTAATGGCTAGCATTCTTTGCAGATACTTGGTAAAATCACTTGCATTCATTTTCTAAACTTTCTACCAACTTGGCTAGATTCATTGAGTTAGAGCCTTTGAGCAAGATTTGGTCATTGGCACTGAGGCTTTCCTTAACCTGCTTGACTAGATCTTCAAATTGGTCCTCGTCGGCTGTTTTCTTAAAGTAGAAAACGTGACCGATTGGGAACATTTGACTAGCCAGCTGGCTTAATTCCGCAATGTCTTCTCCGTAGAAAATAACGGTATCCAGCACATCTGGCGATAGGCTCAAAATCATCTGATTATGGAGTTGGACAGACTGGTCGCCGAGTTCCTTCATGTCTGCCAAGACAGCGATTTTCTTGCCTCCTTCGTTGGCTGGAATGGCAGAGAATGTCTCCAAAATCAACTTCATAGCAGTTGGATTGGCATTGTATACGTCAGACAGAATATCTGCTCCATTGGCTGCTTTCTTCCACTCAGTACGATTACGGGTCAATTCCAGATTTTGGAAGGCCTGATGAATTTGCTCCTCTGACACTCCTTCTTGAAGAGCCACATAAGCAGCAATCATAGCATTGGTGGCATTGTACTTACCTGTCACTGGCAAATCGAGGGCTTGTTCCAAAAAATTAGCCTTAAAGGTCAGACTATCCTTGCGCTCAATCAAGTCTGTGACTTCTAACTCAGCTCCTTGCCCAAAACGGATTACTTTTTTATCTGTAGGCAAGTAGGCCTCTACAATCGGGTCAGCTGGTGCCAAAATCAAAGAACCTGGTGCCATACCGTCTGCAATTTGCATTTTCCCTTTAGCAATCTCCGAACGGTCTTTGAAAAAGGCCAAATGAGCCTCTCCGACCAAGGTCACAATGGCTGTCTTGGGGTGAGCCAATTTAGACAAGAGATGGATATCTCCCAAGTGATCCTGCCCCATCTCCAAGACCAACTTTTCAGTATCATCAGGCATATGAAGAACAGTATAAGGAAGACCAATCTCGTTATTGTAATTGCCCTGAGTTTTGTAGGTCTTGTAGGTTGTTGACAGTAAATGCGCCAACATATCCTTGGTCGTTGTCTTACCATTTGAACCCGTAACGGCAAAGACATCAACTGCCGTTTTTTCAAGATAGTAGGCTGCGAGGGTTTGAAAGGCAGACAACACGTCGTCTACTAGAATGTAGGGATGATTTGCAACCTCTTTCTCAGACAAGGTTACTACTGCACCATTTTCAAAAGCTGTTTCGATAAAGTCATGACCATCACGCGCACCTTTGAGAGGCACGAATAAATCACCTGTCCCAATCAAACGACTGTCAAACTCAGCCTTTTCTAACTGAGCATCCGCAAAAAGACTAACGTCATTTTTAGCTCCAACAGCTTGGGCAACTTCATGGATTGTTAATTTCATTTCTACTCCTTTAAAAAGGGTTGAAGTCCAAGAACTCGACTCACCATGCAGTGATAGTTCTGGCTTCTACCCTCTCTTTCATTTTTATAGCAAATGCGCTTCGCGCTTGTCAAAACTTTGCTTAGCAAGGTCAACCAAATGCTCGATTAGTTCTGGGTAGCTGATTCCCATATTGTCCCAAAGTAGTGGATACATAGACCACTGGGTAAAACCTGGCATGGTGTTAAGCTCGTTTAGGAAAATCTCGCCCTTATCTGTATAGAAGAAATCACAACGAGACAGACCGAGGCCACCAATCGCACGGAAGGCTGTTTCAGCATTTCGACGCATGACAGCTACCACATCATCACTAATCTTTGCTGGGATATCCATGGTAATCTTGTTATCGATATATTTGGCATCATAGTCATAAAAGGCAACATCCTTGACCACTTCACCTGGCAAAGTGCTCTTAACATCATAGTTGCCCAAGAGACCAACCTCGATTTCACGCGCATTTACCCCTTGCTCTACCAAGACACGGCTGTCATATTGGAAGGCGAGTTCCAAAGCTTGGCGGAGTTCTTCTTGATTTTCAGACTTAGAAATACCGACACTTGAACCCATGTTTGACGGCTTCGTGAAGACTGGATAAGTCAATTTTTCTTCAACTTCAGCGATTTTAGCAGTCACATCATCACCTTCGACGATGGCCACATAAGGTACTTGGGCAATCCCTGCAGATTCTAAGACACGCTTAGTCGTGATTTTATCCATGGCAAGGCTGGATGACAAGATATTGCAGCCGACATAAGGCATTTTTAAAACTTCCAAGAATCCTTGAACAGAGCCATCCTCTCCCATTGGGCCATGAAGAACGGGAAAGACCACTGCACCTTCTTCATAGATGGCACTTGGCGCTATTTTCTTGTCCCAGTCAATAGTCGCATTGGTCATGAGACGATCCTCTTGACCTGGAGTCTGGCTAAATTCCTGTGTTTTGATAAAGTCACCTGACTGGCTGATGAAGAAAGTCTTGACTGTGAAACGGTCGTAGTTGACCGCACGCATGACACTCTCAGCTGAAAGGACAGAGACTTCACGCTCTGCACTCCGTCCGCCGTATAAAAGAATAATTGTTTGTTTCATATTATTTGTTCCAATTCTAATAGAATACTCGTTCTTTAGTATATCATATTTGCTTCTATTTTGAAACTTGAACATGGTACTAGAATTCAAGAAACATAAAAGAGACCTATAACATCAAAGTCGGTCTCCTTAATTTTCTTATAAATGAATTTAGTTCGTAAATTTGTCTACTCCTACAACTCTGTCCGATTTTCAATTGCTCGTAAGAGTGTGACCTCATCCGCATACTCGATATCTGCTCCCACGGCTAGTCCTCGTGCTAGGCGAGTGACCTTGATGCCAGCTGGCTTGAGGAGACGAGAGAGATACATAGATGTCGCTTCTCCATCCGCTGTCGCATTGGTTGCTACGATCACCTCTGAAACCTCACTATCCATGAGACGGGTCATGAGACTCTTGAGGTTGATATCGTCTGGGCTGATGCCATTCATCGGAGAAATAAGGCCATGCAAGACATGATAGAGTCCGTGGTATTCTTGGATATTTTCCATAGCAGCCACATCGCGACTATCCTCTAGCACCAAGATGGTTGTCTGGTCTCGAGTCGGATCCGTACAGATAGAGCAGGGGTCATCATCGGTCAAACGGCCACAGATGGAACAATAGGTTAATTCCCGCTTAGCAGACAGGAGATTTTTGGCAAATTCATTGACATCGTCATCAGACATTCCAATGGTATAGAAGGCTAGGCGGGTAGCCGTTTTAATCCCGATACCTGGTAACTTTGAATAGCTATCAATCAGCTTGGCAATAGGTGTTGGATACAGCATAAGTTCCTTTCTAATTCATTGGATGGTGTTGGTGATAAAGATTGATAATGTCGCGTGCAATAGAAGGTCCGACACCGTTTGTAAGATTGGTGTTATGAGGAAAGACGACTGCGACCGCGATTTGGGGATTTTCGGTCGGTGCGTAGGCGACTGCGTTGGTATTATTGGCTTCTTGACCGCCATTAACGTAACTTTCGGCAGTACCCGTTTTCCCACTGATGGAAACGGCTGCGCCATTTGAAAAGGCACGACCAGTTGTCAGAGCACTCGTTCCATGCGAAACTTGATAGAAACCTTGCTGCAAGATAGCCATATCTGATTCTGAAATATTGACCTTGTTTAGTTCCTTAGTGGCTGTTTCTTGAACCAGACTACCTAAGCCACCTTGGTCATTGTTTCCATAAACCCCTTCAACGATGTGAGGAGCCAAACGTACGCCATTGTTTGCAATGGTTGCGACATACTGGGCTAGCTGCATCGGTGTGTAGTTGTCAAACTGACCAAAGGAATTATTGATATAGTTCCCCAAATCAAATTCTTTTGGCGTAAATCCTGTAGATTCATCTGGGAGGTCAATCCCTGTTGAAGCTCCGAGTCCATATTCCCCAAAGGTTGATCGCAATTTGCCCATTGCAGTCTCTAACTGTCCCGTTGCGACTGTCATATTTGGTGTGTAGGTTTGTCCCATGATTCCTAGCGCAGTTTGAACCATGTAAGCATTAGAAGAGTATTCCAAAGCCTCAACTGCTGTGATAGGGAAAGAGCCATAGGACAAGGTATACCATGAATTGATAGGGGCCGAACCTTGGAAAACAATCGGCTGGTCTGTCAAGGTTTGATTGCCTGACAAGACTCCGTTTTCCCAACCAGAGCTGATGGTCGCCGCCTTAACAACAGATCCTGGTACAAAGACATTGGTTATCGTTCCAAGCGAATCTGAACTTAATTTCCCGGATTCGACATCATGCTTGACACCCGACATGGCCAGAACTGCACCGGTTTTAGGATTGAGGGCTACAGCGTAGACTCCTTCAGAATATTTGGCTCCACCGTTACCCAACTCTGAGTTGAAGTAGCTCTTGAGTAGGTCGTCCACACCATTCTGGAAAGCTAGGTCAACTGTTAACTTGATGTTGTTTCCTTTGCTTCCTTCTTCGACATTTTCCACACTTTCCATATTTCCATGTTTGTCGAGGTGGATTTCCTTGACGGAACGTTTGCCTTGAAGAACATCTTCATATTGCTTTTCAAGATAGGAAGTCCCCACTCGGTCATTGAGAGAATAGCCTTTTTTGAGATAAGCATCAACTTCCTCTGCTGGAAGTCCTGACTTCTCATTTGAAACGCTACCGACAATTGTTGATAAAGAAGTGTCCAGTACTTTACGATCCCATGAGGTTGAAATACTGATACCTGGTAATTCCTTGGACGCTGATGCAACGAGAGCAACTTGGGTATCATCTAAAGCATCTGTAGAAATAGTGCCCGTCGCAAAATTTTCAACGGCATTGAGCTGACTAAAGAGATAGATTTCCTTTTTCTGGTCATCTGTATAATTGAGCTGACTCACGTCAATACTTTCAACCGCATTATTGTAGAGAGTCGCTTCAGATAGGCGATTCCCATCTGAATCCAGGCGTTTATCGCTTGGCAAGGATTCGACTGTTTTTTTGTAAACGTCCTGGTCCGCCAAGTAGTAGTCTGCAATCTGTCGATCTGTCAGATCAGGGGAGGTTACATTTACATATGTAAGGAGTTTCTTGGCTGTCTCCTTCAATTCAGCTGCCGTCATTTTATTGTTTCGTGTGAAAGAAACAACTTGCTTGACAGTATTTTCTACCAAGGTTTCCCTGCCGCATCATAGATCTGTCCACGAGCTGAACTGGTTGTTACCCTTGTTTGGCTGGCTGAGGCCAATTTTGTTTCATAGAAATCTTTATTGAGAACCTGCATGTATAACAAACGACCAATAATGGCCATAAAGAGCAGGATGACAATCGCAAATAGTAAATTAAGCCGAATCGGAATCGAATGGCTATTAAATTTTCTCATACAACTAAGACTCTTTTCTAGAAAAATTCCCGATTTCCACCTTTATTTTCCCTAAAATAATAGAGTAAACAGGTGAAGCTCAGTACATTTCATTGTACCATATTTTACGGAGAAACTCTTGGAAAAGTCGAAGCATTTTTTGACTTTTAACTGAAAATGCCTTTTTATTTGGTTATCCTATTTTCTATGATATAATGATAGTAATAGTTAGGAAAGCGTTAACCTTTAAGACTTTGACTCATAAAAAGGAGCCTCATGAACAAGCCAGATATCACAACCATAATCGACCTCCATTTTGAAGAATTAACCGAGCTAGAGCAAGAAATCGCTCGCTATTTTTTACAAGCTGAAACGATCCAAGATGATCTCTCTTCTCAGCAAGTCACTCAGAAATTACATATCTCACAAGCAGCCTTGACTCGCTTTGCCAAAAAGTGTGGTTTTACAGGCTACCGAGAATTTGTCTTTCAATACCAGCATCAGGCTAGTAAACCGGATACTCATTCACACAAACACAGTCCTTTGACCAAACGTGTTTTGCGAAGCTACAGTATCATGCGAGAACAAACTCAGGATTTGATCGACGAAGAACAACTGGAACGCGTCGCCCAATTAATCGATGACGCTGAACGAGTTTACTTTTTTGGGACAGGAAGTTCTGGTCTGATTGCCCGTGAGATGAAACTGCGCTTTATGAGACTAGGTGTTGTCTGTGAAGCTTTGACCGATCAGGATGGCTTTGCTTGGACGACCAGTATCATGGATGAAAACTGTTTGGTACTTGGCTTTTCTCTCTCAGGCACTACCCAATCCGTCCTTGATAGTTTGTTAGATGCCAAGGAAATGGGTGCCAAGACCATCCTCTTTACCAGCGCCCCAAACAAAAATAGTCAGGCTTATACTGAAACAGTCCTTGTCGCAAGCCATAGTCAATCTTCTTACATCCAGCGTATTTCCGCTCAGCTCCCTATGCTCATTTTAATAGATTTGATATATGCCTACTTTTTGGAAATCAATCGCGAGAGCAAAGAAAAAATCTTTAACAGCTATTGGGAAAATAAAAAGCTCAATGGCTATCGTAGACAAAAACGCGTTAGAAAATCCTAGTTTGGTTGAACCAAACTAGGATTGTTTTGTTTTGAAATGATAATAAGCTCCCAGCATTGCGGTATTTTGGGTATGGGAAATTCTAATCGTAAAATAAAACGAGCTATTCTTCAAAAGTACGTTCAATAAGGTTATAGTTTAATGCAGAGTGTAGCGATGTAGTCATTTCCATAACGTGATAATCGATGTCTTTTATCACACGATTCATAAAAATCAATCATGGCGAGACCATTCTTCAGTTGTCCTCTGATTTGCGTTTCTAAGGTATGGCTAAATTCATATCCATATTCTGGATTGATGGTGATTTTGCCTTCCGCTTCAAGCTCTTTTGAATTAAAAGGGAGTGAAAACTTTAACAGTAATTCCTCATCAGGTTTGTCCCATACAATGTCAGCATCATACATGTAGATCCAAGGATTCATAAATCCGACCATTAAAAGTCCACCCTTTTTCAATACGCGAGAGGCTTCTTTATACATGTTTTCTAAATCCTCTATGTATACATTTGAAACTGGATTAAAAATAATATCAAAGGTTTCATCTTCAAATGGAAATGGTTTTGTCATATCGCCTTGAACGGTATTGATCTTTAAGTCTTCTCTTTTAGCAACCATCTCATCTCTTTCTAATTGTGATTTAGAAAAATCCATGATGGTGACATCATAACCTTTTGCAGCAAAAACGGGACCCTGCTGGCCGCCACCACAAGCTAACCCTAATATCTTTTTCCCCTTGGCTTTTTCAAACCATTCTGTGGGGACTTTTTTCCCAACAGTTAAGGCGACAGAGATTGGATGCTTTCTAACTTCTTCTAATTCTTCATGTGTCAATGGCTCAGTATAGTCATTTTTGACATTATTCCATCTATCTTGATTACATTTTATATAATTGTTCATCTGATAATCTCCTCGTAATCTTATACTATTCGATTTAAGCTGGATGAGCTGCCATTACATTTTTCTCACCTCTACAAATTCTAGTTTGTCAATTTCTCGTCCATCTCATTATATCATTTTTCCACATTTTCTCATTTACTCAAACTAAACACTAGTTGAATTTTATGATAGAATTGCTCTCGCTTCAACCTTTCATACAAGATACTTATTTTCTCCTAGTTTCTCACGATTACCTCCTTTGGCTTAAATTTTTCAATAAAAAAGAATTAAGCAAAACATTTTCACTCAAGTAGTGATTAAGTGTTTTTCTTAATTCTATAGTTCCAAACTAGGATTGTTTTATCTTGAAATGGTAATAGGCTCCCAACATTCCTGCTGTATTTTGGTGATGGGCAAATTCCAATCGTGTTTTTTCAGCTAGACTTGGTACCAAGGCCGCCTTCAAGGCTGTGCGGATCTTCGGTTTGAGAATAGCCTCTTGCCCCATGATGCCGCCACCGAGAATGACTACTTCTGGATTGGCAACGTAGCAAATATTTGCCAAACCTTTTCCAAGGTAATCTACCATGCGGTCAATGCCAGCCATACAGATCTTGTTTCCTTCAGTAGCTTCCTTGAAAATGCGTCGGCCATTCCACTGGTCAACTGGATCACCATGAGCTGCTGCTACATACTCTACCAAGGCTGTCGTAGAAGCCAAGTCTTGGAAAGCTCCATCCTGCATATGCATATAACCAACTTCACAGGCTGAATTGCTAAATCCATGGAAAACTTTCCCATCCATAATTAAGCAACCACCGATACCTGTTCCAATGGTCAAGCAAAGAGTGACACTCGCTCCCTTGCCTGAACCAGATACTGCCTCAGCAAGACCTGCACAGTTGACATCATTTTCAATCTCACAAGGAATAGCAAAACTCGTCTCGATTTCCTTCTTAAACTGGGTTCCTGCATAGTTAGGAATCTGAGGACCAGCATAGAAAATCTCACCCTTATCAGGATCCACCATTCCTGCAGAAGAAATGGCAACACCTGCTACTGGGCCCTTTTCTAAATAGCTGGCAACGATATCTTTTGTCTTTTGTAAGATATGGGGTCCACCCTTATATGCCTCAGTTGGCATTTCATGCGATTCAACCAGTTGGCCTTCTTGGTCAATCAAACCATATTTGATGTTGGTTCCGCCAATATCAATTGCAACGTAGTGTGTCATAAATACCTCCTTATGGATTAGAGGAAGCGCTCCTTGGTTTCACGAATCAATTGAGCAGCTGCTTCTACAACTGGTCGATCTTCTTCAGTCACTGGCGTCAATGGTGAACGAACTGAACCAATGTTCAAACCTTCATTGATCTTCAAGACTTCTTTGATGACTCCGTACATATTTCCATGTGCAGCAGTCAATTTACCGATGATTGCATTGATAGCGTATTGCAATTCACGCGCTGTTTCCAAGTCTTTCTCAGCAATCAACTCATTAAGTTTCAAGAAGAGTTCTGGCATAGCACCATAAGTACCACCGATACCAGCTTTAGCACCCATGAGGCGTCCTCCTAGGAACTGTTCATCTGGACCATTAAAGACGATATGGTCATCCCCACCAAGGCTGACAAAGGTTTGGATATCTTGAACTGCCATTGAAGAGTTTTTAACACCGATAACACGAGGATTCTTCAACATTTCAGTGTAAAGACTTGGGGTCAAAGCAACTCCTGCTAATTGAGGAATGTTGTAGATAACATAGTCTGTATTTGGTGCTGCAGCACTAATGTCATTCCAGTATTTAGCAACTGAGTACTCAGGCAAACGGAAGTAAATAGGTGGGATTGTTGCGATAGCATCTACTCCCAAGCTTTCCGCATGGCGAGCAAGTTCAATACTGTCTTTAGTATTATTACAAGCTACGTGAGCGATAATAGTCAATTTACCTTTAGCAACTGCCATGACTTCTTCCAAAATCAACTTGCGGTCCTCTACGCTTTGGTAGATACATTCACCAGAAGAACCGTTGACATAGAGACCTTGAACTCCCTTATCAATGAAGTATTGAACCAAGGCACGGGTACGCTCTGGACTGACTTCTCCTTGATCATCATAACATGCGTAGAAGGCTGGAATGACACCTTCATATTTTTTCAAATCTGACATAGATTTTCTCCTAAGATTTCTTTTTTCTGCTAAGAGCAGTTCTATTTTTTACAAGTTTAGTATACACCTTGTGAAAATCGCTTTCAATATCTTGTATACACTTAGATTTTAGTTTCTACTTGTATTTTAGAAACTGTAACGATTGAAAGTAGTTTCAGAAACACCTCATCCTACTGATATTTGGCGAAAATTTTCTCCATCAATCCTGCTTGGAGAAAGACTAGTAAACCAAAACCAAAGAGGATAAAAGCTGACCCACCCAAGAGGAGAGTGAAGGCGGATAGATAAAGAACCATCACAATGAGAAAGAGAATGGCTAACATGAGGAAGAACCATGGAAAGTTAAAACTTGCCAAGATAAGCCTTTTTGCAGCACTTCTTTCCAAGACAGATCATAGCGCGCAGCGATGGGATAACTAGCCAGCATCACCAGAGTGAGGAAGATGAGAATCCCCAAACAAATAGCTTTCACAATCTGGAAAGACAAAGCTGTCTGTCCCCAGAAAAGATAGAGATCTAGAAAGCTTAATGATACAATGCCCAACTCTAACAGCCCCAACTGAAGCCCCAGTTTCAGATTTTGCTTGAAGGCCCTTATATAAGTTCTAAAGACTGGTACCCGTCTGCTTCTCTTAATCTCGAACATAGTCTCATAGAGGCTGATTTTCGCCACTCCGATCGTCACGATGGGCAAACAAGAGACGACAAAAAGAAGATTGACTGTGACGATATCCAAGACCTTCTCACTGAAACGCATGAGAAAATTATCTGTATCAAATGCTGCCTTTATAAGGCTTACTCCTTTTTGTGCCATGTTTGCTCCTCCTGATTCTTTTAATCAATCAAAATTTTAAAGAGATATTTGCGAACTTTTTCTTCCATCCCTGCGTAGCCATTTGGCTGGTGAGGTTCTCCTGGGAAGAAAATCGCAAAATTGTGGTAGCCCAACAAGAGTGGGTAGTGTTCATGACAATGGACAAAGCCAATGTCGCTCGCTTCATCGAATGCTACCGCCTCGTCTTTGATACGTGAACCGTAGCTCGAATATTCATGCCCTTCTACCAGCAAATGCAAATCTGCATAGTGTTTATGATGCTCAAACTGATCATTTTCAGCTTGATTGAGGACATTTTCCTGCACAACTAGAAAGACCTTGTCCCCGTCAATCTCATACTTACCTAGTTCGAAAGAATCCTTACGGTGCTGATAGAGATAGTCGATAGCCTTGTCTAGATTGGGATGGATTCCCTTGTAAAAGGCGATGTTTTTCAAATCGTCAAAAATCATACTGTTTCCTTCGTTTCTGATAGTTAACTAAAATCGTAAATTAAGTTTATAAGTGTCTGACAAAACTTCACGAAGTAACTGTATACTCTCCATTTTGTAGACACTTATAACTCTGTATTCTCTTATACTCAATGAAAATCGAAGAACAAACTAGGAAGCTAACCGCAGGCAATACTTAAGTATGGCAAGGTGATGCTGACATTGTCTGAATTCGATTTTCGCAGAGTATTATCCTTTAACAGCTCCCATAGTGATACCCTGAGTGAAGGATTTTTGGAAGACAAGGAAGACGGTTACGATTGGCACGGCTGCAAGAGCTGCACCAGCCATGATCAAACCATAGTTGGTTGCCATTTCGGCCTGCATGGTCGCAACCCCTAGTGAGATAGTCAAGTTTTGACGTGAAGTCAACATAACCAACTGCATAAAGTAGTCGTTCCAAGTATTGATGAAGGTAAAGATTGCAAGGGCTGCAAATCCTGGTTTCACGATAGGGAAGGCTACGCTCCAGAAAGTACGGATCTCACCACAACCGTCTATTTTAGCTGATTCAAGCAATTCTGTTGGGATATTTTCACTGAATTGTTTCATAAGGAAGACCCCAAATGGCCATCCAATCAAAGGCAAGATAACTGCCCAAAGAGTATCGTGAATTCCCATGAAGTTGACGATACGTACCAATGGTACAAGGACAACTTGTTTTGGAAGAGCCATGGCAGCGATAAAGACTGCAAAGAGAATGCGCTGACCATAGAAACGTTTTTTAGCCAAGACATAACCTGCTAGAGAAGAGGTTGCACAGACTAAGAACATGGTTACCAGTGAGATAAATACAGAGTTCCACATCCACTGCATAGCAGGGTTTTGCACCATGAGTTGTTGGAAGTTCTCCATGGTTGGCATTTTAGGGAACCACTGTGGTGGAATCATAATGGTATCAGGCTGTGATTTGAAGGCCCCTGTCAAGATCCAGTAGAATGGAAAGATGAACAGTACGGTCAACAAGAGCAAGATAATCGTTGAAATAACAGTGAAAGCTGTTAAAGGTTTCTTTTGTGTAGGTTGCATAACTGTCTCCTTTCTTTAGTATTCTACGTCGTTTCCGAGGATCTTGAATTGAGCAAAGCTGACAATGGCAATCATCACTGCCAAGAAGACACCGATGGTATTGGCATAGCCGTACTCTGTTAATTGGAAGGCTTTTTCGTAAAGGTAGTACATCAAGGTACTTGTTGAGTAGTTTGGACCACCAGAAGTCAAGAGCTGAATCAAGGCGAAACATTGGAATGAGTTGATAGTCGTAATAATCGCGATGTAAAGAGTTGTTGGAAGAAGGCTAGGCCATTTGATCTTCCAGAAGACTTGAAACTCAGTCGCACCGTCTACACGCGCTGCTTCAACAAGTGAATTGTCAATATTCCCCATGGCAGCGATATAAAGGATAATCGGTTGACCAACAGATGTTGTCAAAAGGATGATCATAATCGCTAGCAAAGCCCAGTTTTTGTCACCCAGCCAAGAAATGTTTTGACTGATGATATGGCTTGACTTAAGGACAAAGTTTAGAATCCCTGATAGAGGGTCATAGATCCATTTCCATACAACCGTTACGGCAACACTACCTGTAACTACAGGAAGGAAGAAGACGAAACGATAGAAAGAACGGGCAATGGCATTTTGATGATAGGTTTGAGATGCTACAAAGAGCGAGAAGAGAACCACAATCGGAACAGATCCAATAACCAGAATAACGGTATTGATCAAAGACTTCATAAAGACAGGGTCTTTAAACATGCGAATGTAGTTGTCCAAGCCCACAAACTCAAATTTAGTCATGGAGTAGTTAAAGAAACTTGTAATGAATCCCATAATCATAGGAGCCAAGACAAAGATGACAAAGAAGAATAACACTGGTGCTAGGAAAGCGTAGGAAATCACTGTTTCCCGCATACGAATTTTATTGACTTTCACAGTCGGCACCTCTCTTTCAAATAGAATAGTTTTTGATTTTCTTGAACTGTTTTAAAACCAAAATGAAATTTTTTAAGATTCGCTTATGTAAGAACTTCATTTTAATTTCGTGACAGTTCCTACCATTTCAAACAAAAGTCCCCCTTTTCTTACACCATAGTGCACAGGGAAAAGGGGGGAATCAATCTGACTTAGTGCTTATTGTTTTGTAGCTTTTTTGATTGTTTCGTTAGCTTTTTCAGTGAAGGCTTTCAAAGCATCCGCTGGTTTTTCGTCACCATTTGATACAGATTGCAACATTGGGAACCAAAGTGTTCTCATTTCAGCAAATCCATCGATAGTATTGTAGTATGGTGAGTAGTATTTAGTCCAGCCACTGATTGTTTCCATACGTTTGTCTTCATAAAGTTTGCCAAATGAAGTACGAACTGGGAAGGCACCTGTACGAACTACGTCTTTAGGACCCCATTCTTTGTCATCTGCGATGAATTGAACGAATTTCTTAGCAGCTGCGACTTTCTTATCGTCTTTGTTGTTAAATACTGCAAATCCGTTTACAAGGTATTCAAGAGATGGTTTACCAGAATCTGATGGGAATGGTACTTCTACCACATCTACCTTACTTGCTTCCAAGAGTTTAGCTTGGATACCGTTTTGAGCTGGTGCCCAAAGGATTGTGTATGAAGTTTGACCGTTCGCAAAGTTTTGGATGTCTGCTCCACCGTCAAATTGTGAACCATTGTTCAACAAACCATCTTTGATCCAGCTAGCCGCTTTTTCAAGACCTTTGACGAATTTAGGATCGTCAGTTGTATATTTAGTTACATCTTTATCTGTTACAGAACCACCGTAAAGGTTTGCAATGAAGGCACGTGTTCCTTGGTCTCCCCCTTGACCAGCACTGAACAATGAACCTGGAGTGTAGCCTTTATCTTTAAGGGCTTTCAAAACTTTTTCAAAGTCATCAGTTGTCCAACCTTCTTTTACAAGGTTTGCAACTCCAGCATCTTCCAACATTTTCTTGTTCATAGCCATGTAGAATGGAGCTGAACTGATTGGATACATGTAAGCTTTGTCGCCAGCCTTACTTGCTTGTACGATGTTTTCGTTGTTAACATCTTTGACGAATTCGTCTGTGAAGAGGTCGTTCAACTCAGCCAATTTACCATTTTTACCGTATTGGATGATACGTCCTGGTGCGTCAAAGAGTACGTCTGGCGCTGTTCCAGCTTCGATAGCTGTTGTGATCTTTTCTGGACCTGACTTGAAGTCGATGGTTTCCAATTTCACTTTTACATCTGGATTTGCTTTTTCAAAAGCTTCGATGATCGATTTTTCATAAGTTCCAACACCGTCACCAGTTTTTTCTTGTGTGAAGACTGGGAATGCCCACCAAGTGATTTCTGTTTTTCCGCTATCGCTACCAGAATTTGCAGCATCTTTGCTTCCACCAGAGTTACCACAAGCAGCAAGGCCAAGAATTGCAGCACCCGCAAGTACTGTACAAGCTAGTTTTCTAAATTTCATTTGTATTCTCCTAATTGATAAGCGTATCCATATTGGATAATGAGCAAGTTTACATTTGTATACGTTTTCATTTTGTCCGACGCATCAACCACTCTCCTCTGTTTTGAGATTGTGTTATTTAAGACCGGCAACAAAGCGTTCCGTGATCTCTTTTGGTCTAGTAATCGCTCCACCAACAACGATGCCTCGAACCCCATATTCAAGGATTTGTTTGGCTTGTTCTGGTGTATGAATTTTCCCTTCAGCGATGACATCCACTCCTGCTTCACAAAGTTTTTTGATTAGTTCAAAGTCTGGACCATCCACTTTCGGACTATAAGAAGTGTAACCTGATAGGGTTGTTCCAACAAAATCAATTCCGGCTTCAACTGCTGCTATACCCTCTTCAAAAGTACTGGTATCAGCCATTAAGAGTTGATGCGGATATTTTTCTTTGACTTGTCGGATAAAGTCTTGGATTTCCAAACCGTCATATCGTTCACGTTTGGTACAATCCAGAGCAATGACCTCGATGTCTAGTTCAGCCAGTTCATCGACTTCTCTCATAGTAGCTGTAATGAATGGCTCCTGTGGCGGATAGTCACGTTTGATAATCCCGATAATCGGGAGTTTCGTAACCTCCTTAATCTCCTTGATATCGCGAACACTGTTTGCTCGGATACCGACTGCTCCACCTTGCTCAGCCGCTTTGACTAGCAAGGGAATGACTCCTCCCGCTTCTGTATAAAGCGGTTCGTGAGGAAGTGCCTGGCAAGAGACAATGATTCCATCTTTGATCTGTTCAATCAAGGCTTCTTTGCTGATCTGTGGCATCCTCTTTCCTCCCTTTCTTGTTCTTATGGGCTTATTATATATCATTTGTTAAGCGCTTTCAATAGCTTGTAGTAGAATAGATTTCAGTTTCAAAACTATTTTATAGAACAGACTATCCTGAAAGTAGTTTCAGACCTCTTATGATTTCGAATAAACCTAAATTTAATAAAGAAAGATAGCAGGCTGAAAAACCTGCTATCTCTTCTTAGAGTTACTCAAATAGCTTTTACTTATTATTCTTTTCTCTTCTTGCCAAATGCAAACAAGGATAAAAGAACACCTGCAAGACCAAGGGAAATCAGTGAGTTTGTTTCCTTACTTCCCGTATTCGGAAGTTCATCTTGTTTAGCTGCTGGCGCTTGATAGGTCACATCTTGGCCTAGAGACAGTTTGTTGTCTGCAGCTGCTAATACTAGATTGGTGTCTCCCTTGTACTCTGGCACTTCAAGGACTGCTGCCTCAGCACCATTGACGCCACCTACGTACTCTGGTAGGTCATTTGAAGCTGCTAAGACAAAGTTAGCGCCTCCTCTATATTCAGGAAGCTCGTTAGATGCAGCTAGGACCGCATTAACGCCACCTTTAAACTCTGGAACTTCATGGACTGCCGCTTCAACAGCGTTGACCCCACCTGTAAATTCAGGTTTTTCAACCGTTGGAGCTGCTTCTTCGCCTACTGTTGCCAAAGGACCTGTGTACTCTGGGATTTCTGCCACTGGGGCTTCCTCAGCATTAACACCACCTGTAAATTCAGGTTTTTCAACTGTTGGAGCTGCTTCTTCACCCACTGTTGCCATTGGACCTGTGTACTCCGGAATTTCATGAACCGCTGCTTCCTCAGCATTGACACCTCCTGTGTACTCCGGCACCTCATGGATAGCAGCTTCACTGCCATTAATACCATCGCTTAGTTTAGAGCCAGCTAAAGAAACTGGTAAATTGTGCATGCTTTCAATTGCACCCTCAGCTAGACCTGTAATCCTTTGCCCCATATCCTCTGGGTCTATTGTGAATAGGAGAGTTTTTGTATCGTACTGGGTCATAAAGGTTGCTGTCTTGCCATTTGCCAATTGAAGGGTCGGAGCCTTGTTTACCAATACTTCCGAATCGAACTCCATGGCAATAATACCTGGCCATTTTTGGATAGCATATTTCACTTTTGCTTCTTTAGGAGAAATTCTTTCCTTAGTCAAGAAATCCCAGTTGAATTTCTTATAGGATAAAGTATAATCGTTTTGATTGCCATCCGCATGCTCATAAAGCAAACCATATTCGCCATTTCCGAGTTCTTGGAGTGAGTTGTAAGCAAACTTACCACTTTGTATAGGATTGTGTTTTAGCCACGTCAACTCACCATTCGCCTCAACACGAGCCAGGTGAACTAAACCATTGTTTCGTCCAGGACCACCAGCATTGCTTAATAGAATGTATTCCTTTCCTTCATGCATGGTGTGAATAGCGGACATTTGAACATAAACGTCTTTTACTTGAGGATATCGCTTGATTTCCTTATCCCACGTTGCTCCTCCATCATGACTGGTCGCAACCTGAAGATCGCCAGTCAACCCTCGCATAAAGAGCTTGAGATCCCCATTATTCAACTGAACAACAGTCGACTCCGTATTTTGGGCGCCTGGATTATTCATGGTTGAAGAGTGAATGGTTTGGTTGCCTACTGGGCGGTTATCATTAACTGCTTCCCCTGCTTGCCATGTTTCACCATGATCATCTGAATAAATTACACGAGATGATTGTGAACCACTTAGGTAGGAAACGTTGTTTGTTGTATAAACTGGAATCACCAGTCTTCCCTTATGAGGTCCTGTACGCAAGGCAATCCCAGTACCAGGTCCAGTTCCTAGGAAGTGCATCCAATCTTTCCGAATCCCATGAGTAATATCTTTTGGTGCAGACCAAGTCTTCCCATCGTCATCACTGTAGGACATCCATAGGTAGTTGGTATTGGAAACTCTAAAAATATTCTTCTCACTATACTCAAAATAAATATTCCCGATTAGTTCGTTCCCTTTATACAAATCCCCCTTATCACTATAGGCTGGTTTTTTAGGGTCAACGACAACACGATAATCTGTCTTTCTATTTTGAGGGTCGAAAACCTCTCCGTTTTCTCGAATCGTATAGCGACCTGATTCTCCTTGCTTATATAAAACTTGATAAACTTTATCTCCCACTTGTTCATAAGCTTTCAGAGCTTGCCCCGGCAATGAAAATACTGCCTTACTTTCAAGGAACATGTCATAAATTGCAAAAATTCTCTTTGTTTCAGGATCTTGCACCAAGGCCATATCAATATTAACTGGAGATGGCCAATCTGCATGTTTAGCGTGCTCATTGTCACGAGGATTTGAGATTACGATTCGGTCTCCCCATGTTTTTCCATTATCTGAGCTGCGACGAACAACCATCCCAATATCTCCCCAGTCAGAATGGTGCAAACGTCTTTCATCCGTTCCAGCAATCAGCGTTCCTTTATCTGTCTTGAGAAGAGCTGGGATACGATAACTCTTGATACCATCTTTATTTGGTTGATTGTTCCTACCACCTTCAAAGACGTCTTCTTTCTCAGTGACTTTTGCTCCCTCAGGAAGTTTCTGTTCCAATTCACCTCTTTCAAATAATTGACTCCGTGTTTGAACTTCATCTGGGCTTAAAGCACGATCATAAACAGTTAGGTTTCGAACTTGTAGGTTTGATGCCCAAACTGTTTTATTGCCCCGTTTTGTTGCTCCAAGTTGAGCTTGATTAACATCTGGCATATCTTTGATGAAGTTACCAGATTTGAGACTTGTTCGAGATAAGACACCGTTCACATAGAGACGAACTCGACCATGAGGTAACTCCGCTGTCGGTTGTTCGACAGTAAAGGTCACGGAATTCCATTGTCCAGGACGAACTTTCAAAGGAGCATCTGTATACTTATCATAGAACTGCTCCCCGTTAGCGCCACGCCCTTCAATAAGAGCTGTATTATCAAGGACCGACATAGTAAAGTACTCATTTTCCTTGGTGTCACTGGATACAGAGAAGAGATTGTAAAAGCGTGGAGCTGATGCATCCGGTTTGAACTCCATGTGAACTGTAGCATTTTTTAGTTGCTTTAGTTTATCTAGTTCATTTGATAAATCGACTCTTTGACCATTTGTTTCATTGGTTTCAACATCTTCTTTTTCAAGGACAGGATTAGCATTTTTTAAATCTCTTGAGTAATAGTCACGAGGAATCGCTCCCTGATCCTCTGATTCCCCTTCCTTATTTGCTTCTTCTGCAGGGGTTTCCGTAGAGGATGGGGTTTCTGATTCTACACTCTCATTTTTTTTCAAATGATCTTGCTCCACCTCAACGCCATTGTCTTGAGCTGCTGCCAATTTGCCAGCCAAATCTTTATCCAAATGAGCAAGATCTCCCGAGGACACTTCTTTTGGCAATTCTGATAATCCTTGACCAGGTTCGACAGTTTCTGTATTGGCCCCTGCTGCATTGGCTTGCTCTTGAGCTAAGACTGGATTTGCTCCAAATACTACTGTACCAATCACTACCGATGCCGCACCAACTGCAAATTTTCGAATTCCGTATCGCTGTTTCCGATGTAAAGATTTGTAATTCATGTTTGTCCTTTCATTTTTCATAAAATAAAGCGCTTTCTTTTTTCTTTAAAAATTTTTATTGTCTCTCAAGAGACAAGTTTTACAAGAAAGTATCCAACTCAATGAGAGCTCCCAATCCTCTCCCATTTTCTGCTGAGCCCGAGTTTTTAATCACCCAGCAGCCTTTTTCCTCCTTTCACAAGTGACTTTTCCTTTATTATACAATAAAGTCTTATATTTATATCTATGTTCCGCAGAATAGATTTTACTTTTAAGAATATTTTAATATTTTAAATTTCCTAAAAGTACTTTCAGGTTTTGGACATAAAAAGAGAGCTCCTGGGCTCTCTCATTCATTATCTTACGTACTTAAAAGGAATCTCACTGCCACAGAGCCAGTTGTAGACTTGGTCATTGACAAAAACATTCATGGCTTCGTGAGCATACTCTGGCATGATGCGATAGGCCTTGTCGCAAGTTAGGCGGTTGTAAATCGCAAACTGGGTAATAGGATAGCAAACATCGTCATCCAAGCCCGTAATCATCTTGACCTTACCTTGAATGCGATGGGCAAGATTTTTCACATCGATATAGGCAAGTGTCGCCATGATTTCCTCCTCTGTTTCATGGAAGGGATCGTGGAACTTGAAATAACGGAAAAGTTCATCATAGGCTTCACTGGTATTGCCAATCTCAAGTACTCGTCTAAAGTCTGACAAGAAAGGATAGATGGCAACTGTTTTCTGAATCCGAGGATTGAGCGCTGCGGCAACTAGGCTAGAGCCCCTCCTTGCGAGGCACCATAACTAGAAAGTCGCTTCTCATCCACCTGAGGTAGACTGGCAATAATTTCAACCAATTGGTAAATATCCAGATAGACATCCTTATAAAAGAGATGCTCCCGACCTTCCACAGCACCACGGATGATATGTCCCTTAACAGTATTTCCTAACGGAGAGCGCGAGCCGTCTTGCGAATAGCCCGACTGGCCTCGAACGTCCATGGAAACAACACCGTAACCAGCCACAGTATAGGCCAGCATGTCGGTCCAGTCCCAACCACGTCCCATATAGCCATGAAAATGGAAAATTAGAGGAACTTTCTCATCACTCTTTGGAAGGACGACCCGTGCATAGACCTTGCCTTCATTGGTTCCTTCAAAAGTGAGCTCATAGCACTTGACTTGGGGAATGTGGAAATCTCTTTCTTCCAACTGGTAGGCAGGAAGAGTTGAAACCTTTTTCACTTCCTCATCCCAAAAAGTATCAAAGTCTTCAGGAACCTCATCCCGTCCTAGATAGGTCTTGATTTCTTCTAACAAAGCTGGATTTTTCATAGCATGCTCCTTCTATTTTGTAATCGCTATCACAACTCTAGCATATCTGGGAAAGCAATGCAAGAAAGAATGCTAAATAGAAAGTGATTTTAGATTCTCTTTCCTCAAACAGAGCGTCTGAAAGTAGTTTTAAAAGTAAAAAGAGCGTTTCCGCTCTCTGTGTATCAATAGGTGCTAGCTCCTTTCTCTAGTTTGACGGTTTGGAATTTCTTTTGGTAGGTTACTTTAATAGTCATGTGAGAGTCCTCGTTTCTTTTTGATAACTCTAGTATAAGACCCAAACCTAAAAGCTAGCTTATAGATTTCTTAGAAAAGGCTTAATCCAGATGTTCTCTCTTTTCTAGGTGGAGAGCAATCATGCGCCACTCCGGATCCTCTTTCCAACCTTCTATAGAACTAATGTAGCTGGCAACCTTTCTGGCTTCTTCCAAAATAGGAAAATCTTCGATAATATCAGCCACTTGAAACTCTGGCAGACCTGACTGTCTGGTTCCAAAAATCTCACCCGAACCACGCATTTTCAAATCCTCCTCCGCAAGGACAAATCCATTGTTGGTTTCTGTCATGATGCGCATGCGGTCTTTCCCTGACTCGGTCTTGGATTAGCCACAAGAACAGCATAAGACTGCTTGTCCCCCCGACCCACACGACCTCTGAGTTGGTGAAGCTGACTGAGACCGAACCGATCGGCATCCATGATAATCATGACGGTCGCATTGGAACATTGACCCCAACCTCGATAACCGTCGTCGAAACCAGAATATCCGTTTTTCGCTCTTTGAACTCCTGCATAATCTGGTCTTTTTCATCACTCTTCATTTTACCATGTAAAAGAGCTACTTCAGCCTTGCCGGCAAAATGAGCTGTCAACTCCTCAGATAAGGCAATGGCATTTTTCAAATCCAAAGCTTCAGATTCTTCAATCAAGGGAGAGATGACGTAGGCTTGCGAACCTTTGTGAATTTCTCCCTCTAACCAAGTCAAGACCTGAGGCAGCTGCTCATGCTTAATCCAGCGAGTCACAATAGGCTTCCGACCTGCTGGCATCTGATCAATAATGGAAACATCCATATCGCCAAAGGCTGTGATAGCCAAGGTTCGTGGAATGGGCGTCGCCGTCATCATGAGAACGTCAGGATTGTCCCCTTTTTCCCGCAGAACACGCCTTTGCCCCACACCAAAACGGTGCTGCTCATCGATGATAATCAAGCCAAGACGAGCATAATCAACCCCATCTTGTATCAGAGCGTGGGTTCCGATAATCAAATCAGCCTCACCCTTGGCAATGGTCTCTAAAACTTCTCTTTTTTCTGCAGCTTTTAAGGAACCTGTCAAAAGAGCCAGTTTCAAGTCTGGAAAGAGACTCTGTAGACTTTCAAAGTGTTGCTCTGCTAGGATTTCTGTTGGCACCATGAGAGCCGCCTGGTAGCCAGCCGTCACCGCCGCAAACATGGCTAAACCTGCGACCACCGTTTTCCCGCTTCCTACATCCCCTTGCAGGAGACGATTCATGTGGTGGTCGGACTTCATGTCGGCCAAAATTTCCCGCAAACTTTTTTCCTGAGCTTGGGTTAAGGCAAAAGGTAAACATTCCTTAACAGCCGTCACCTTTTCCTTAGACCAGTTCAGAACCAAACCGCTTCCCTGAACTCTATTTTCAGATTTGAGCGTCTGCAACTGCATTTGAAAGTAAAAGAGTTCCTCAAACTTGATGCGACGAAGGGCCTGCTTGTATTCTGCCAAATCTTTAGGAAAATGCATAGCACGAACTGCCTGACAACGGGACATGAGTTTGTATTTGTCCAGCAAAGACTGGGGAAGATTTTCCTCTATCAAGAGGTCCAACCCTTGATCAAAGGCTGTCTTGATAACCTTGACCAGTCCTGCCTGACTGATTCCTTGAGCCAGACGATAGACAGGCTGGAGGTCATCTTCCACCTGAGCCAGAACCTTCATCCCAGTCAGACTGGCCTTAGCCCGATCCCATTTTCCAAAAACGGCAAGCGTTGCTCCCAACTCTATCTTATCAGCCAAATAAGGCTGGTTAAAGAAGTTCACCGCAAAAACGACTTCTCCCTGCTTAAGGCTAAAACGCAAGCGATTACGCTTAAAACCATAATACTGGACACTGGCAGGAGTCACGACTTGACCAGAAAGGACAGCCTTTTCTCCGTCTTCCAGCTCCAGCACTTGCTTGGTTTTGAAATCTTCATAGCGGAAAGGAAAGTAGAGCAAGAGGTCTTGCAAGTTTTCAATTCCTAGTTTAGCGTATTTCTCTGCTGACTTTGGTCCCACACCAGGCAAGACATGCAAGGGTTGGTGTAGATTCATGCTCCCCCTCCTTTCTTAGTTTTAATAATATTCTCGAGGAATGCGATCGCTGAGGAGACAAACCACCTCATAGTTAATGGTTCCACGGTAGACTGCCACCTGAGTAGCTGTGATTTCCTTGTCCCCGTTGGTGCCGATCAGTGTTACTTTTGTTCCAAGCGGATAAATCTTAGGCAATCGAATAGTGATTTGGTCCATCGAAACCCTGCCAACGATTGGGCAAGCTTGTCCATCTACCAAGACGGAAAAATTTTGCATATCTCGTGTCCAACCATCCGCATAGCCGATTGGCACAGTCGCGATGATTTGCTCACTATCCGCCTGATAAGTTGCTCCATAGCCCATGCAAGCTCCGGCTGGAACTGTCTTGACATGGACCAGGGCAGATTCCAAACTCAAGGCTGGTGTCAGGTCATAAGGCAGTTTCAAAACCTCTCCGCTAGGATTCAGGCCATACATGGCATCGCCCATACGGACGGCATTGAAAATAGTCTCTGCATGCCAGAGGGTCGTTGCCGAATTGCTGGCATGAACCAGCTCTGGAACTTCCTTCATACTTGCCAAAATAGCTTTAAATCGTTCTAACTGACTATTAAAGTAGGCATCTGATTCTTCATCTGCAGTCGCAAAGTGAGTAAAAATCCCCTCAACACGAGCACCGTGTTGTTGGAGCAAGGCTTGAGCCTGCTCAGCCTGACTGGCTTCTCTAAAACCAATCCGACCCATCCCTGAGTCAATCTTAAGGTGAACAGATAAGCCAGATAAATCAGCCCCAGTGGCAACCAATGCTCGAATCCACTCCAGTCCAGCCACCGTCAAAGTGATGTCGTATTCTTTAGCTAGGTCAATAGCTTCTATTTCAGAAACTCCTAAGATAAGGATGTTCTTGCTAACTCCAGCCTGTCTCAGTTCGATAGCTTCATCAATATTGGAAACGCAAAAGCCGTCGACATCGTCTTGGATAGCTGTCGCAACAGCTACAGCACCGTGTCCATAGGCATTGGCCTTGACCACTGCCCACTTGAGCGTTCCTTCAGGGATATGAGCCCCCATCTGTTGGATATTTTTTCGAATGGCTCCCAGACGAATCAGAGCCTTGGTCGGTCTATGTGGACTAGCTTTCATGATTTTCCTCCAAAATGACACTGGCTGTCACAAACTGCTCTGTGTGGCTGATCGATAGCCAAATCTTTCCTGAAAATGGTGCCTGACTAAAATAGGGACCCCCTTTTTCGTTGTTCAAGACTTCCAAATCCTGAAAGGTCAGTTTGCCAATACCCGTTCCCAGAGCCTTAGAAAAGGCTTCCTTAGCCGACCAACGACCTGCCAAATATTCGATTTGTCTGCGGCCTTTGAGACTGGTAAATCGCTCCATTTCATTAGTGGTCAGCACCCGCTTGGCAAACCCTGTATGCCGTGTAACTGCGCGTTCTATCGAAGCCAATTCTTCGATGTCAATTCCATGTCCAACTATCATTTTCATCAAAAGGAGTTGAGATTCCCCCAACTCCATCCTTTTCACTTATTTTGTTAAGGTAGTATAAATTTCTTCTACCAAGGCTACTGTATTTTCCCAACCTAGACAAGGGTCAGTTATGGAACAACCAAAGACCTCTGGTTGATTTTGGCGACCGTCTGCTAGGTAAGACTCGATCATAAAGCCTCGAACCGTCTTTTTAATCTTTTCATTCCAGTCACGATTCAGCAAGGCTTGACGAACAATGCGAATTTGTTCCATATATTGCTTGCCAGAATTGTCATGATTGGTGTCGATGATAATAAAGGGATTTTCAAGTCCCATAGTCTCATAGCGATTGATGGCATTTAAGAGGGTTTCATAGTAGAAGTTGGGTTCATTTTTACCATATTCGTTCATGGCACCACGAAGGATAACGTGGGTCAAAGGATTTCCTGAAGTTTCCACTTCTTGGCCATGGTAAAGGAAGGTTTGCTTGTTTTGAGCCGCATAGATGGCATTAAACATGACCCCAAGGTTCCCAGATGTTGGATTTTTCATCCCAACCGGAGCATCAATCCCAGAGGCTACAAAACGGTGTTCTTGGTCTTCCACTGAGCGAGCCCCTACAGCATGGTAGCTGACCAGATCATCAACCAAAACGAGATTTGACGGATAAAGCATCTCATCAGCTGTCGTCAATCCAGTTTCGGTAATCACTCGGTAGTGCAGCTGACGAACAGCCTGCAAACCATTGATGAGACTAGGCGCTTCGCTGGTATTTGGTTGATGAATCATGCCCTTATAGCCATCTCCATTAGTACGAGGTTTGGCCGTATAGACACGCATGACGATAAAGATTTTATCCGCAACTTTTTTCTGCAAGTCTGCTAAGCGACGAGCATATTCGAGTACTGCTTCTTCATTGTCTGAAGAGCAAGGCCCCATCACCAAAAGGATTCGGTCGTCCTCACCCGAGATGATGGCTGCCAACTCTCTATCGCGGGCTTCTTTCTTTCGCAAGGCTTCAGGCGATAACTGGGTCGCAGCTTGATTGCTTCAATATCAATTTCTTGACCTTTTTCGATAAATGCCATCTTACTCTCCTAGCGTTTGGTAAATTTCGCGAACAAGTGCTTCTGTGTTGTCCCATCCGAGACACGGATCTGTAATGGACTTACCAAAAACTTCTGGCTCATTTTGACGTCCATCTTCTAGATAGGACTCAATCATAAAACCACGAACATATTTCTTGATCTTCTCATTCCAGTCACGGTTAATCAAGGTCTGACGAACGATACGGATTTGATCCATGTATTGCTTGCCTGAATTATCATGATTGGTATCAATGATGATAAAGGGATTTTCCAAGCCCATCTTTTCATACTGGGCAATGGTATCCATCAAATTGTCATAGTAGTAGTTAGGAATATTTTTCCCATATTCATTCAAGGCACCGCGAAGAATGGCGTGGGACAATGGATTCCCTGTTGTTTCCACCTCTTTACCGAGGAAAAGGAAACTCTGTTTATTTTGCGCTGCATAAATCCCGTTAAACATAACATTGAGATTTCCAGATGTTGGATTTTTAAATCCTGTTGAAAAGTCTGCTCCACTCGCTACAAAACGGTGCTGTTGATCCTCTACAGAACGAGCTCCAACAGCCATATAAGAAATCAAATCATCCACCAGCGGAAGATTTTCAGGATAAAGCATCTCATCCGCTGTTGTCATACCCGTCTCGGTAATCACACGGTAGTGTAGTTGACGAACAGCCTTGATCCCATTGATTAAGCTAGGAGCTTCTGTCGCATTTGGTTGATGAATCAAGCCCTTATAGCCATCTCCATTGGTACGAGGTTTAGCTGTATAGACACGCATGACCATAAAAATACGGTCTTTGACCTCTTCTTGCAAAGCAGATAGACGCTTGGCATACTCGAGAACCGCCTCTTCATTATCAGATGAACATGGTCCAATCACCAAGAGAATACGCTGGTCTTCCCCACGAATGATGGCTTCCAATTCCTGATCACGTTGGTTTTTTCTCGCAAGAGCCGCTCCCTCTAATTTAGACAAGGCGCGAACTTCTTCAATGTTAATTTTAGGACTTTTAGCTGTAAATACCATGATTCATCTCCTTATAAAGCAAACGGACACCAAGCAAAAAATGATTTTTACCAGGTATCCGCCTGTATCTTATCTCATATTATTGTCTCTTACCATGACAGTTCTTGAATTTCTTACCTGATCCACATGGGCATTGGTCGTTTCGTCCGATTTGGCTCAAGTCCAAATCTTCTGGAAGACTTGCCTGCTGCGCTGCAATATTACGAGTCGCAGTTGTACTGATATTGTGTTCAGTTTGCGGACGTTCTTGTTCATGGATTTGTGCTTTCATCATCAAGCGGGTCACATCGAATTCAATCGATCCAATCATGTCGTTAAACATGCGGAAACCTTCTGCTTGATATTCTACAACAGGGTTGTTTTGGGCATATCCACGAAGACCAACAGCATTTCGCAACTGGTCAAGAGCATCGATATGGTCTGTCCACTTGTTGTCTACAACACGTAGAATCAAGACTTTTTGGAATTCTTTCACTGCATCTTCGTCACGAAGCTTAGCAACTTGGCTGTCATAGACTTTCAAGGCACGTTGGAAAAGTTCATCTTTGATAGCTTGGTCTGACAGACCTGCAAGATCTGAACGGCTAATTGAATCTTCTGGAAGCAAGTTATACTTAGCAAAGTTCAAGATTGCTTCCAATTTTTCATCTTCTTTCGAACGAGCATGTGCATCCACGATACGTCCAATGGTACGACGAATCATAGCATGGATTTCTGGTGCCAAGTCACGATCTGCAGTAATGACATCATAGCGTTGTGCATAGATGATCTCACGTTGTTCACGCATGACGTCATCGTATTGAAGGACTTGTTTACGAGTATCGTAGTTGTTTCCTTCGACACGTTTTTGAGCTGCTTCAACTTGACGCGTTAACATGCGAGATTCGATGGCTTCGTCAGACATGTTGAGACGTTCAAAGACACCTTTCAAACGTTCTGAACCGAAACGTTTCATCAAATCATCTTCAAGAGACAAGTAGAATTGTGACTCACCTGGGTCTCCTTGACGCCCTGAGCGTCCACGAAGCTGGTTATCAATACGGCGACTTTCGTGGCGCTCTGTACCAATGACGCAAAGTCCACCAAGTTCACGAACCCCTTCACCAAGCTTGATGTCGGTACCACGACCGGCCATGTTGGTTGCGATGGTAACGGCACCACGTTGACCAGCATTCATGATAATTTGCGCTTCTCTGTAGTGGTTCTTCGCATTCAAGACTTCGTGAGGAACACCTGCTGCTACCAATTTCTTAGAAAGGAAGTCACTCGTTTCAACGGCAACTGTACCTACCAAGACCGGTTGACCTTTTTGATAACGAGCTTTTACATCTTCAACAACAGCCTTAAATTTCGCATCAAGACTTGCATAGAGAAGGTCTGAGTGGTCGATACGTTGAATTGGACGGTTAGTTGGGATTGGGATAACACGAATGTTGTAAATTTCGCGGAATTCTTCTTCTTCTGTTTTACCAGTACCTGTCATACCTGCCAATTTCTTATACATACGGAAGAGGTTTTGGTAGGTAATAGAAGCTGATGTCTTGGTCTCATCTTGGATTGGCACACCTTCTTTTGCTTCAATCGCTTGGTGCAAACCATCAGAGTAACGACGACCTTCCATGGTACGACCTGTAAATTGGTCGACGATCAAGATTTCCTGCTCTTCACTAACCACATAGTCGATATCGAGAATCATGATATAGTTGGCACGGAGGGCATTGTCAACAAAGTGAGTAAGAGCTACGTTTTCGATATCGTAGAGATTTTCAAGTTTGAAGTAGCTTTCTGCCTTGTCAATACCAGAATCTGACAAACCGATCGTCTTAGACTGCACGTCAATGATATAGTCGTCCTTGTTCAAAGACTTCACAAAGTGGTCCGCCATATGGTAGAGTTGGCTTGTTTCAACTGCGTTGGCACCTGAAACAATCAATGGTGTACGAGCTTCGTCGATCAAAATCGAGTCCACCTCATCGACCAAGGCATAGTTGAGTGGACGTTGTACCATGTTTTCTGCACGAACGACCATGTTGTCACGAAGGTAGTCGAAACCAATCTCTGAGTTGGTTGAGTAGGTAATATCGCAAAGATAAGCTTCTTTTTTCTCCATTGGAGATTTAGCTGCCAAGTTGATCCCTACTGACAGACCGAGCCATGAGTAGAGCTCACCCATCTCAGTGGCGTCACGTTCTGTTAGGTATTCATTAACTGTAACTACGTGAACCCCTTTACCTGCAAGGGCATTGAGGTATACTGGCATGGTCGCTGTCAAGGTCTTCCCTTCACCCGTACGCATCTCTGGAACGTCACCATGGTGAAGAACAATCCCACCCATGACCTGAACCTTATAAGGGAAAAGCCCGAGGACACGTTTTGCTGCTTCACGTACTACTGCAAAGGCTTCATATAGCAATGAATCAAGTGATTCACCCTTGTTGTAACGTTCTTTAAATTCGTCAGTTTTTGCTTTTAGCTCTTCGTCTGACATTGCAGCCATTTGGCTCTCATAGTTAAGAACCTTATCAGCCATCTTTTCCAGACGACGAAGTTCTCCTTTATCATTTTCAATAATCGTTTTTAAAATATTAGCCATGATTTTCCTTACTTTTTATTCTGAATATTTTAGAATGTTCTTTTAATTTTAGCATATTTACCATTATTTTTCAAGAAAGAATCCTTAATTTAGAACGGAAAAGGCCAGTTAAAATTCAGCTTTTTTTGCATAAATCTTCTGCGGCTACCTTTTTGTTTTTTGTTCGAGATGCATGCTTGATGATCCAAGCACAACTTGGACTTAGCTCCTCCTTTTGCCAAGTTTGAAGAATCCTTTCAAACTTATCAGGGTCTTCCTTGTACAAATCATTTAGATTATTGGCTACACTTTTTTGAATAGACTTATCTCTATCATCTTTTAGATTGGCCAAAATAGTGGTGAAATCCTCAAAATAATCCAATACCACGGTTTGTCTCTTAGCCCAAGGCAGACGGATACGCATACATTCGCTGGCAAGTCTGCGAACGCGCAAATTTTCATCCCGACTCCATTCTAACAGCAAAGCCATTGTAGCCTTAGGATAGCGAGCCAGCAAAGGTCTCATAGAAAATTCTCCAGTAAATCGCTTGGTTAGTTCCTTACTAAAGGCCGCGCTCAATTCAAATTCCTTGTCCCCATATAGCTCTACATATTTTCCGATTGGCCAAAGCCAATACCCTTCTGAAAACATGCCTAAACCACCCTCTAACTCAGGACCTAAAATTTTCTCAAAAACCTTAAGAGAGTCCTGATAAGATAGGGGAAGACATTCTTTGATACTTTTAGCCAAGAGTTCTTGACGCTGGCTAAACTCCAAATTTTCCAAGTCTTTTTCTAGCAACAGCCTAAACTTTTGTCCATCAAAGGCAGGGGACGCTTCTTGCAACCGTCGACTCAAATCCCTAGCATAAGCCAAGTCATAATAGTCCTTTACTTTTTTAGCCATTTTTAAATTCCTTAATCTTCTGTTTACGGAACTTATTATATCATACAGATAGCTCTTCAACAAAATCATTTTCAATTCTCAAACTATTTTGTCAAGAAAGTAAAAAGGACTAGAAGCTCGTCTAGTCCACCAATTTTTAATGTTTAATTTCCCAAAAATGCTGGTAATAAGCCAAAGTACAAAAAGAGATTGATCCAGAAGGCCATGCAAAATAGTACTCCAAAGATAAAGAGACTAATTTTTTTAATCAGTATGGAGTATAGAATGGATAAAACACCAAAGACCACGAAGAGTTTTTTCATAACGAAATAATATACTGAAACTCCTCCTAGTTGCCAATCCCAAGGAAGAAAAAACATGAGGAACCAGAGAAGGCAAATCGTAAGGATATAGATTTTGTAATAGCTATACATAAATTGCCTTACCTTTGACATCTTAAACCTCCTCTAAAAATTAGCTATTCTGTGATGAGCCTCTGTTATTGATCTGTCTCAGCTTGAACATTCTCTTCAGGCAGACATAGACTTTCCAGTCATTCACAAGAGACAAAAAGACTAAAAGAATCCATATCCCCCATCTTGTTAGATCCATGGGATTTTTCAAGATAAAATTGAAAATCAACAAAGAAAAAATTGTAAAAAGCGATACTGAATAAAGCCCAAAAAGGGAGATAAATCCAATAAAAGTAATAGAAAAACACGAAATATTTACTATCTTTATCCGCCTTCTCAATCCAATGAAAAAAATAAAAGTATGGTGACAAGACCAAAAGTTGAAAAAGTCTTTCTAGCATAGCTTTCTCCAAGATTTCATTTTATTTTATTATACCAAAAAAACCTGGAAAAGGCTTTCCAGGTTTGAGTTTGAAATCACTAGTCATACTAGAGAAATCACTCTATTCATAGGCTGATTCACTTTATTGACTTGATGAAGATGTTCCAAAATCGACCTTAGGAACTGTCTTGGCTTCTTCTGTTTCTTTAAAGGTTTCAGCTTCTTTAAAGTTCATCATATTCGCAAAAAGCACAGTTGGAAAACTTCTCAACTTTTGATTGTACTCGGCAGCGACTTTATTATAGTCCTTGCGTGCTACAAAGATACGATTTTCACTTCCTGAAAGTTCGACCATTAGTTGCTCAACATTTTGATTGCTCTTGAGTTCTGGATAATTCTCCGTCAAGGAAATCAAGCGGGAAAGAGCTGAGCTCAACTCTCCCTGAGCCTTTTGGTTTTCTTCCGAAGTTACTGAGCTACTACCGATTTTAGCTCTAGCATCTGCAATCTTAGTAAAGACTTCGGTCTCATGATTCATTTGTCCTTTGACGGACTCCACCAAGTTACCAATTAAGTCCGAACGACGTTGGAGGGCTGTCGAGACATCGGCCTGAGCCTGCTCCACTTTAGTCTGTTCACCAACTAGACCATTATAGGTCGTCACTGCGGAACAACTTCCCAGAACTAGTAGTCCAAAGAAAATAGCCACTATTGAGAGAATTACTTTATTTTGTTTCATATCAAAACCTTAACACTTTCTTTTATCAACTTTTCTGAGAAAATACTCAGATTATAAATCAATTTCCCAAACTTTGTTTTTATTTTTAATTAAGGAGTGAACTGTTGCAAAGGAGTCACCTTACTGCATGGAGAAATCGGTTTGAGCTATCTCACCAGTCATCAGACGAACCGCCGCCATCGAAGCCACCGCCGTCCCAGCCTCCAGATGAATCGGAGCCCGAGTCAGACCAAGAGGATCCTGAATCTGATGAGTCACCGCCCCACAAGCCACTGCCAGAATCATCACCATGTGAACCGCTACCACGACCTCCAGATATAAATCCGATAATCATCACGATGAAGTAAATGAGAATTCCAAATCCGATAACTCCGTCACTCGAACTGCTTTTTCGATGCCGTCTCGAAGAACTGCTCTCACCAGCATACCTTTCAAGTTCCCTTAAGCGACTAGAGTTGGTAGTATAGCCGTAGCTACTTCTAGAACTTGAAGCAGTCGTACTCGATCCACTATAGAACATGTAGTTGAGATTATTGACTATTGAGAGAACACCCTTGTTATAGTCACCATTTTTAAAGTAAGGGCGTGCCGTTTTCAAAAATCTATTGGTCTGATAGTCTGTGATTTTACTGGCCACATTATTGCTTGTTTCAATCCGTGATTTTCTATCCTCAACAGCGACCACAATCAAGACACCGTGATTGTCTCCCGAGTAGCCAATCTTCCAAGCTCTAGCTGTTTCATTGGCTACAGTCTCGATTGTTTCTCCATCTAGGCTTTTCACAACGTAAACACCCATCTGGAATTTTTCTGATTTTTTACTATTTACATTATTCAATTCCCGAATCTGACTTATAGTCTCATCCGTTAAATAATGATCCGGGTCATAAATTCCGTACTCAGGTTTTTCAGGTGCTGTGAATGCTGACAAGAAGAGAAAGATCATCAGCAGTCCAAGCAAGCGAACCAACAAACTATTTTTAAATAATCTGCTTCTTTTCATAATAACCTCCCTGATAAAGGAAAATTGATTTAAGGAATTATAGCATTTTGATTTTTACAAAAAAAGTGCAATTTCATTACAAATAGGTTACAAAAGCTAGGAAAATGATTGAATTTTGATGACAGATTTTTCCTTCGATTTGACAGGAGTTTTTTACCTATTTTATAGAAAAAAAGAAGACAGACCAGTCTTCTTTTCAGTTATTCTTATTGAAAAATAAGCAAGACTTACTTGCGTTTTCTTGCGATCAGATGGATTGGCGTTCCCTCAAAGACGAAGGCCTTGCGGATTTGATTTTCCAAGAAACGCAAGTAAGAGAAGTGCATGAGTTCTTCTTCGTTTACAAAGATAACAAAGGTTGGTGGTTTGGTTGCCACTTGAGTCGCATAGAAAATCTTGAGACGTTTCCCTTTGTCTGTCGGTGTTGGGTTGATGGCGATAGCATCCATAATGACATCATTCAAGACTGCTGATGGGATACGGGTATTTTGACTCTCGCTGATTTGTTTAATCATCTCTGGAAGTTTGTGGAGACGTTGCTTGGTCAAAGCCGAAACAAAGATAATCGGTGCGTAAGGCAGATATTGGAACTGCTCACGGATATCCTCTTCCCATTTCTTCATGGTGTGGTTGTCTTTTTCAAGAGTATCCCACTTATTGACAACGATGATCATCCCTTTACCTGCTTCGTGGGCAAAACCTGCGATACGCTTGTCGTACTCACGGATACCTTCTTCGGCATTAAGGACCATCAAGACCACGTCAGAACGGTCAATGGCACGCATGGCACGCATGACAGAATATTTCTCCGTATTTTCATAGACTTTACCAGACTTACGCATACCAGCTGTATCAATCATGGTAAATTCTTGTCCATCCGTATCTGTAAAGTGGGTATCAATGGCGTCACGCGTTGTTCCAGCTACTGGACTAGCAATCACGCGGTCTTCTCCCAAAATGGCGTTGATCAAACTTGATTTTCCAACGTTAGGACGACCAATCAAGCTAAATTTTATCACGTCTGGATTTTCTTCTTCAACTTCGTGTGGCAGATTTTCTACAATAGCATCCAGCACATCTCCTGTCCCGATACCGTGGACAGACGAAATTGGCAACGGTTCACCTAAGCCTAGTGCATAGAAATCAAAGATATCATTTCGCATCTCAGGATTGTCAACCTTGTTAACGGCAAGGATAACAGGCTTATGAGTTTTATAGAGTTTGCGAGCTACGTACTCGTCCGCATCTGTAATCCCTTCTTTACCAGACACTACAAAGACGATGACATCTGCTTCTTCCATGGCAATTTCTGCCTGGTGTTTGATTTGCTCCATGAAGGGAGCATCGACGTCGTCAATCCCTCCAGTATCAATCATACTGAAAGAACGGTTGAGCCACTCACCCGTTGCATAGATACGGTCACGTGTCACACCCTCGACATCTTCTACGATTGAGATTCGCTCACCAGCGATTCGGTTAAAGAGGGTCGATTTCCCAACATTGGGACGCCCTACAATGGCAACAGTTGGTAAGGCCATGTTTTCTCACTTTCTACAATAACTTTTTCTGTTCTAGATTCTTCCGAGTTGAACTAGGTTCGGCTTGACCAAACTGCTCTGCCAAACGCTGACTCCAAGAGGTTGTCGCACGCGCACCAGCATAGTCTGCCTGTACTTGGTCATAGTCCAAAATCGCTTCAACTGGCTGTTCTTGGTATTCTTCTTCAAATACCACTTGGTTCAAAGGCAGTCTTGGTTTGACCTCATGTTGTTGATTTGGCACGCCAAGGGCAATCCCAAAAACAGGGTAGGTATAGTCAGGCAGGTTAAAAAGCGCTGCCACTTCTTCTGACTTGTAACGGACTAAACCGATAATCACACCACCATATCCCAGACTCTCCGCTGCAAGCAAGGTATTTTGACCAGCAAGCGCAGCGTCTACAGACGTGATAAGGAGACCTTCCACCCCTTGAGGTTGGAAAGTGTCCGTATGAAGGCTTGCTCCCTTTTCAGCTCTGTTCAAGTCACCAACAAAAAGTAGGAAAGCACCTGACTGGCGAATGGCTTCCTGGGGAACCAATTCATATAAGGCATCTTTCTTCTCTTGGCTGCGTACAAGAATCACAGAGTAAGATTGGAAATTTTTCCAAGATGACGCCATTTGGGCAGCAGTCAAAATCTCGTCCAAGTCCGCTTGAGGAATTTCTTGCTCCTTAAAGCGACGAACTGAAGTATGGGCTTTCATCAGTTTAATGGTTTCAGTCATCGGCGATTTTCTCCTTCTAGTCTGGTTTCCTCAGCTAAATAACGGATTCGTTCCATGACCCGTCTAGCTTCCCAAGTCTCGTCATTTCCATTCTTTCCTTTGGCAAAATGTTTTTCCAAATCTTGGAAATTAAAGTTGGAAGTAAAGAAGGTCGGCAAATCTTCCTGCATACGATACTGGAGAATAACTTGGAGAATCTCATCACGCACCCAAGGGGTGGATTGTTCTGCACCAATATCATCCAAGACCAAGACTTCTGCTAACTTGATTTCATCCACCAAGGTCTTCACAGATCCTTCACCGATAGCATTTTTCACATCAATGACAAAACTTGGATAGTGGAGAATGGTTGTTGAAGCACCACGTTTTTCAGATAGGTCATGGGCTAGGGCCGCCATCATGAAACTCTTACCGACACCAAAATCTCCGTATAGATAGAGGCCTTTTCGGATACTTGGGTAAAGGTCAACAAAGGCATAGAGTCTCTCAAAAATCGGCAAACGTCCTAGATCATCCAGGTCAATCTGAGCCAATTTCGCTTTCTTAAGACTTGCTGGAAGATTGATCAACTTGAGACGATTTTTGATTGCCGCCTCTTTTTCAGCCGCGATTAGTTCTGGTGTTTCTTCATAAGATACATCTGCATAGCCGTGATTCATGACCAAGATAGGCTTGTAGCCACGCGCTATATAGTCCACATCCCCACGAAGAAACTTATCCCGCTCTGTGATATATTGGTTGAACTTGGAAATGCTACGATTTAACTCCTCTTGGCTGAGGGATTCTTTCTGGATAAAAGCCGCTACATCGGGGTCATTCATGATCTGCTGGACCAAGTCCTGATACTGAAAACGACTTGTCTGACGTTTGATTACATCACCAACACTTTCCATCTAGTCTCCTCCTTCTTCTAATCGGGCTAACATTTCTTGTTTTTTACGTTCTAGTTCCAGACGAGTCTCCTCACTGGTTTGATTTTTATATTCTGGATTGCTCCACTTAGGAACATTTGTCTTAGTCGAGCTAGTTTTCGATTTCTGGTCTTCCTGGCCTTTTTGCTGACGTTCTCGAATCCGAAGCACAGCCTCTTCTGCTGTCCGAATTTTTTGATAAGCATAGTCATTGGCAACCTTCATGGCATATTTTTCATTGACATTTGCCGAATCAACCTTGTTAAAGGTTAGAAGTAAGACGATATTGATGACTTCGTCCAACAAGCCTAAAGACGCCATCTGGTGAAGGAGTTCTCGCTCACTCTGGGTGATATTCCCCTTACGAGTCTGCTTGATTTCCGCTAAAAAATGCAAGGGAGTTTTATTTTTGGCTTCCCTGATAATGGTCATTTCTTTGGGGTTAAAGTCAGAAGAGACCTGCTTTTGCACAATCTTTTCACGCATGCGTTTGACAGAAATAACCTGAGCCACCGCTGTCGCCTTAGCTAATTGATAGGTTTCAAACCAGGTCCATTTTTTGTCTTCTGCGATAGCAAACAATTCCAAAACATCCGTTTGCTCGTCTTCAAAACGCAAGCCATCTCGAGCCATCAGGCGCTGGAAATGTTCCAAGTCAAAATCATTTTTTAACTTGCTTTTAGACTCGCTTGGTGTCACTTCTTCAGTCAGGGTTGGAAAGACTTGGCTCAAAGAAACAGAGAGTGCTTCTCCCTCACTTGGAGCCTGCTTCATGGAAGCGACTGCTGTATCCCCAATCTTTTTCTCTAATAATCTACTATAGACAGAATGACTTAAAAAATCCTGACTGGAGAGGGGTGAATGAAGCTGTAATTCATAAGTTTCTCCCCTTTGATAAAGGGTCAACAGATCTAAGGCAGATAAGACTTTGAAGGATTGGAGCAAGGTCGGCATGCCAAAGTTTAAGTGGTTGAGGATATGGGAAAAGAGGTGTTCCTTTTGTCCACCATCCCAGAAGGTAATGGTATATAGATAGAGGCTCAGTGCCTCCTGACCGATAATCGGGAGGTAGCACTGCACCAGAGAAGAGGTATCTTGCGACACCCGATTATTCTTTAGAAAAGAAAAACGGTCATTTGGTTTCATCTATTTTTCCTTTTTCTTTTTAGAGGACTGGGTAATTTGCTGGAGCAAACTCTCCAACTCACTCACATCCTTAAAGCTACGGTAAACACTGGCAAAACGAACATAGGTAATCTCATCAAGCTCTGCCAATTCTTCCATGACTAAAGACCCAATATATTCACTTTGGATCTCATTCTCACTGCGACTACGGAGTTTTTGCTCGATGCGATTGACCACCATGCCAATTTCATCACTCGAAACAGGGCGTTTCTGGCTGATCGGATAATCCCATTAAAGATTTTATCTCTCGAAAACTGCTCTCGTGTACCGTCTTTTTTGACGACAACCAGCGTTCTTTCTTCTACTCGTTCATAGGTTGTAAAACGATGCTGACACTCGTCGCACTCACGTCTTCGACGGATGGTATTTCCTTCTTCGGCTTGTCGACTATCAACAACACTAGACTTGGTAGCCCCACATTTTGGACAACGCATGCATTTCCCTCCTTGTCGTTTTCTTTTCATTATACCATTTTTTGAGCAATTCCCAAAACAATTCTTATTTTTACTTGACAAGTTTTTTGTTTTATTGTATTATTTAATTAGAACAAAGAAGACAAAGAAAGGAGACTATGATGTCCTGGTCATTTGATAATACAAAACCGATTTATTTACAGATTATGGAAAAAATCAAATTACAGATTGTTTCCCATGAACTGGAACCTAACCAACAGCTCCCAACCGTGAGAGATTTGGCGAGTGAGGCTGGGGTCAATCCCAATACCATTCAGCGCGCCTTGTCTGACCTCGAACGTGAAGGATTTGTATACAGCAAGCGGACAACTGGTCGATTTGTCACCGAGGATTTGGACCTCATCCTTCAGTCCCGCAAACAACTTTCCGAGGAGAAACTGCAACAATTCGTCTCTTGCATGCTTCAATTTGGCTACAAAAAAGAAGAACTGCCAAATGTATTAAGCGACTATATTAAAGGAGTTTAAGACTATGACACTACTAGCACTTGAAAATGTAACAAAATCATATGGAGCAACTGCGGCACTTGACAATATCTCACTAGAGATCTCAGCCGGAAAGATTGTCGGGCTCCTTGGACCAAACGGATCCGGAAAAACAACCCTAATCAAACTGATCAATGGCCTCCTTCAACCAAATAAAGGACGTGTCCTCATTAACGGACAGGATCCAAGTCCTGCTACTAAGGCGATCGTTTCCTATCTGCCAGACACAACCTACCTCAATGAAGAGATGAAGGTTAAGGATGCTCTAACCTATTTTAAAACCTTCTATCAGGATTTCAATCTCGAAAGAGCCCAACACCTTTTAGCCGATCTCGGTATTGATGAAAATAGTCGCCTCAAGAAACTATCAAAAGGGAACAAGGAAAAGGTCCAACTCATCCTGGTTATGAGCCGTGAAGCCCGCCTCTACGTTCTGGACGAACCAATCGGAGGCGTGGATCCAGCTGCCCGTGATTATATCCTCAATACCATCATCAATAACTACTCACCAACCTCTACGGTGCTGATTTCAACCCACTTGATTTCAGACATTGAGCCAATCTTGGATGAGATCATCTTCCTCAAAGACGGAAAAGTCGTCCGCCAAGGAAATGTTGATGATATTCGTTACGAGTCAGGTGAATCAATTGACCAGCTCTTCCGCCAGGAATTTAAAGCCTAAGCAAAGGAGATTATTATGTTTTGGAATCTAGTTCATTATGAATTTAAAAATGTCAATAAATGGTATCTGGCACTCTACGGTGCTGTGCTTGCGATTTCAGTTTTGATTGGAGCTTTTATTAGCAGCCTTAGCCAGAGTTACAATCCTAACAATGCTGCTTATTTCATCTTCTTTTTAGTACTAGTCTTTGGAGGATTCAGCGTCACTCTTTGGATTGCAACAATCTTTTTAATCATCCGAAGATTCAAGGGTAGTGTTTATGACCGCCAAGGGTACTTGACCCTGACCTTGCCTGTCTCCGAGCACCAAATCATCACCGCAAAACTTTTGGGTGGTCTTGTCTGGTCCATCTTAAGCTATATCGTCTTTATCTTGAGTATATTGATTATCTTCTTCTTAACACCAATAGAAAAAGACTTCACTGCTCTCTATAACTTCATTTCCCCTTACCTCAGCTACGGCTGGCTGTATGCCCTATCACTATTTGTCAGTTCTATCGCATGGATTTTATCCATTTACCTCTCCATCTCTATTGGGCAACTCTTTAACGAGTATCGAACAGCAATGGGAATTTTAGCCTATATCGTCATTTCCATCGTTATTGGTTATATCACTTTCTTCTTACGAATTGAAAATGACATTCATACGATGATTGGTGTAGAAATTCTTCGTGATCTCGTTCTATCGACGATCTATTATCTCGGAACCTACTACATCTTGAAAAACAAGGTTAACTTGCAATAAGTTAAAGGTCTAGCGACTCTGTATCGCTAGATCTTTTTTAGATATTTTGTATGAAAATGTGGATAAAAAGGAGTATAATAACTTTAAAACTGATTACTGTATATTGATTAGGAGGTCTACTCTTTATGCTAAGAACCTATGTCACAAAGAAACACCTAACACTTTACTTCTTTTCGATTGCGATCACATGGCTGGAAGCGATTATTACGCCAGCGCTCATTCAGAGTATCGTTGCTAGTTTTACCAATCAAGAGCTAGAACTTCTTTGGAAAGTGTTGATTTTGGGGATTCTTGGAAACCTTATCCTCTTACTGGGGCTAGCTGGAAAACGCTATTACTACGCTCGTTTGATTACTGATTTCAAATATGGAATTAAAAGCGCTATTTTCAAGCGATTCCTCAGCAGTTATGATATTGCTGGAAAGGATATTTTGTCTGATTTAGAAAACGACGTCAGCCAGTTAGAAAAAAGCTATATTGAGCCGACCGTTATCATTATTTCTTCTCTTGGTTTCACAACCGTCTCCTTCCTCTATGCCCTGTGGACTAATTTTTACCTAGGCTTGATTTTTATTCTCTTCTACTCCTTTCCCGTCCTTTGCAGTGCTATCGGTTCAAAACGCTTAGACTCACTTTCTGAAGAGCGGTCAAAAATCAATCAAAGCTACCTAACTAGCCTCACAAACTTTATCAAGGGAAACCAGCAGATTCGTCATTATCAGGGACAGGACTTCTTTTTTGCTCGCTACCAAAATCAGTTACAGGCTAGTCTGGATGCGGAAATAAGATATGAGAAACAACGTACCCTAAACAGTCTCTTTATCAATAGCATCGATGCCTTTTGCTCCGTTGCCCCTATCGTCATCGGCGGTTTTATGACCTATTATGGTTATTTAAACGCAGCTAGTTTTGTAGCCATTTATCTCGTTTCCCACAATATTGGCTATCAATTCCAAGAATTAGCCTACTTTACTAACACCCGAAAAGCAACTCAATACCTCTGTGAAAAGTACCAAGTACTTTTGACCAATTCTCGCCCCATTTCTGCTAGAACCTTCCAAAACATTTATCCCATCCAACTAGAGAATATCTCTCTAGAAAAAGAGGGACAGGTTCTTTTATCCCCTATTTCCATGCACATCAAGCAAGGAGAAAAAATAGCCATTATCGGAGAAAGTGGCTCTGGAAAAACGACCTTACTCAATATCATTCATGGAGAGGTGGCTCCGACCAGTGGACGGATTGCATTTGCTGGCAAAAGCCTTTCACGTCAAGAAATCACGAGCGTTAGCTCCTATATCCTCCAAGATAGCCATTACTTTGATACACTGTCTCTGGAAGACAATATCCTTCTAGGAATGACTAAAAAGCAAGAAAGGTTGAATCATATCCTCAAGATAACTGGTTTAGAACATTTGAAAAATCGAACTCTCAGCAATGATAGCCTATCCGGTGGCGAAAAACAACGTTTAGAAATTGCTCGCGCGCTCTATCACGACAGTCAACTCATCTTGCTGATGAGATTAAGGCCAACCTTGACTTAGAGAATAGCAGAAAGATTAGCGACCTCCTCTTCTCCCTACCTCAGACGGTGATTGAAGTCATTCACCACTACACAGAAGAAGACTTAAAACGCTACGACCAAGTTATTCATTTAAGCAAAGAAAAATAAATCTCTACAAAGTAAAATTGGAAAAAGCAAGGAAGTCTGCTTCCTTGCTTTTTATACTCAATGAAAATCAAAGAGCAAACTAGGAACTAGCCGCAGGCTGTACTTGAGTACGGCAAGGCGACGTTGACGCGGTTTGAATTTGATTTTCGAAGAGTATTAACTCAATATTAAACTGGCTACAATAGGACTAACAAAGACATAAAGAATACCGGTGACACCGATAGCCAAGCCACCCATGGCTCCTGCTACAGAGCCGTATCGAAAGGCCGTCCCCGTTCCGACAGCGTGTCCCGTTCCTCCAAGGGAAAGGCCTACAGCCACTGGATCATCAATCTTCAACCACTTCAAAAGAGTTGGTCCAATCACACTGGTCAAAATCCCAGTTGCTACTACGACGACCAAGGTTACAGTTGTTAATCCTTGCAATTTTTCTGTGATCCCCACTGCCATGGCGGTTGTCACTGACTTGGGAAAGAGAGAAATAGCTAGGAAAAAATCCATACCAAATATTTTCGCTACTATGGCAGTAAAGCAAGTATTGACAACTACTGCTAACAGACTACCAAAGAGAATACTCCGAGCATGGTGCTTCATCAAGTGAAAACTCTTATAAAGCGGAATCCCTAGAGCCACGGTCGATGGAACAATCAAGTTGTTCAGATAAACCCCACCTTGGTAATAATCTTGATAAGAAATACCCGTCACCTTGAGAAAAATAATGATAAAAACAGCTGACAAAAGCAAGGGCGTTGTCAAAGGATGGGGAAAACGTCTGTAAATCAACATCCCTACTAGATAAGCTAGGATAGATAATGCAATCCCAAATAGAGGATTGGATACAAATTCACTCATTTGGCATCTCCTTTCTCATAATCTCCCTCAAATCGTCTCTTGATAAACTGAACCACTAGGGCAATAAGAATAATGTTGATGACAGCCGCAAAAAAGACAATCAAGACGATAGGCAAAAGATAAGGAGCAATCACATCAAACTTTTCCATGATACCTACTGCTGGTGGCAAAAAGAGAATAGTCATGTTGGCCAGCAAGAAATTCCCGACCATGTTGACATGTCTGGTCCTTAGCCACTTGAACTGTAGGGCTAGAAAGAGAATAATCAAACCGATAATACTGCCTGGGATGGGCAGATGAAAGAAACTAGAAATTCCCTCTCCGATAAGAGAAATCACAAAGAGAATCATTAATTGAACATATAATTTCATCCTAAACTCCACGAAATAGACTTCTTGCATACCAGTTTACTCTTTTTTCAGAAAATTTCAAGGAAATATTGAAATTCTTCTTTCTTGCAAGGATTAGCTAAAAGTAGTATAATCATTGCATGCGCAATCATCTTGTGTTACAAAGATAATCAGTAATGACTTTGTGATTTTTACTTTGAAAAGAAAGGAGAAAGCAATGACCTATTTGGAAAAGTGGTTTGACTACAACCGCCGTCAAAAGGAAATGGAAGCCTTGTTGGAAGAAACTATTGCCCAGCAGAGTGAACAAAGGTTGACCTTGAAAGAGTTTTACCTGCTCTACTATCTGGACCTAGCTGATGAAAAATCTTTACGGCAGATTGACCTGCCAGATAAACTCCATCTCAGTCCAAGCGCAGTTTCTCGAATGGTGGCTCGACTAGAAGAGAAAAACTGTGGTTTGCTTAGTCGCCGGTGTTGCGATCAGGATAGACGGGCAAGTTTTATCTGCCTGACTGACGAGGGACAGACAACTCTAGCTTACCTGCAAAAGGCTGTCGAAGAAAGACTGGAGACGAGTCTTGATTTCATTTCATAATCAGATTTCCTAAAAAAGTTGCGTGCGCAATCATTTTTCTTGACATTCCTCTTTTCAAGGAGTACAATAAAGTCAAGATCGAACAAAGGAGTTTTATATGATCGAAATTACTTATCTAGACGCCAGCAAGCAAGAGAGAACCATGACTTTCGAGTCTTACCAAGACTTTGAACGTTCTCAACATGCCTGCCTCATCGGCGTTGCTGATTACTATACTGTCCAAAAATTAACATACAACGGTCATGATTTGGACTACCATGGGACTTATGGAGATGTCTTCTTCTATCTCATGAAACAAGATTTAAGCCAATATAACTAAAAAAGGAGAAATACAATGGCAAAAGCAATTACAGATGCAACATTCGAACAAGAAACAAAAGACGGTTTGGTCTTGGTAGACTTCTGGGCAACTTGGTGTGGTCCATGTCGTATGCAAGGTCCAATCTTGGATAAATTGTCTGAAGAACTTTCAGAAGATGTCTTGAAAATCGTTAAAATGGACGTTGATGAAAATCCAAACACAGCTCGTGCTTTTGGAATCATGTCTATCCCAACCCTTCTCTTCAAGAAAGATGGCCAAGTTGTGAAACAGGTTGCAGGTGTTCACACAGCAGAACAAATCAAAGCCATCGTTGCTGAATTGAGCTAATCACGAAACACTCCCATTCAAAAAGGGAGTGCTTTTTGTTTGCATAGAAAAAGCCCTGTTCCTCAAACTGAGAACAGGACTCTTTATTCGTTTCTTATTCTTCTGTTCCAAGGCAGTTTTTTGCAACAAGTGCTGCAAGAACACCACCAACGATTGGAGCAAGGATGAAAATCCATACTTGTTGAAGGGCTGCGCCACCTACCAAGACAGCAGGTGCCAAGCTACGAGCTGGGTTAACTGAAAGGCCAGTAATGTTCAATCCCACAAGGATCATGGCCATCAATGACAAACCAATGACCAAACCAGCGATTGCGCCATTACCTTTGCTTGCTGATGTTACAGTCATGATAACTAGGACAAACAAGAAAGTTGCGATGACTTCAAACAAGAATCCACCAAAGACAGTGACACCGTTTGCCAAGGCATTTTCACCAAGACTAGCAGTTGACATGCCTGAGTTAGACAAGAGGAAGAATACTGCAGCTGACGCAAGAAAAGCTCCAACCACTTGTCCAAGGATGTAGTTTACAAGCTCTGAAGATGACAAACGTTTGTTTACAAACATAGCAATCGAGACAGCTGGGTTCAAGTGAGCCCCTGAAACAGTTCCGATTGAGTAAGCTGCAACCACAATTGCCAGACCAAAGGCAAAAGCAATTCCAAGGTGTCCAAGGCCATTAAGACCATTTCCAAAAACAACAGCTCCTGTTCCGATGAACACAAGCATAAATGTACCGATTAATTCAGCAACAAATTTTTTCATGATAAGTCTCCTTTTTTCAAACTATGTATTAGTCTATCAAAAGAAGGAAAGGGTTTCAAGAAAATTGACTGGAAAGTTCATTGAAAATCATGAAACGACTCGCTTGAACTTAGTACTGAAAAGATTGAATGGCTTCTTTCAAGGCATCTTGTAAACTATTTCTCTGGTCAAGTTGGATATAGACTTCCAGCAGACAGGATCTGAAGTTGGAAAATTTATAAAAATCTTCCCTCTCTTCTATCGGAAAGTCAATAGTTTTTATCCAAGAAGCTACTTGTTCTTGCCCTAATTTCCCTTGCAAAATGGGTTCATAAAGTACTCTCGCTAACCGCCAATCCTCATCATTTGTAAAACGAATGGTAATTCTTTTAAATAGTTGACCCAGTACATCAAATACTTCAGAAACTCTGTTACTAGGAAAATCTGGATGACAAACGACTTCAGTCAAGAGATCCGCTCCATGCGCAAAAGCGTGAACCCAACCATACTGACTTGAAAAACCTGTCGTATCCTTTTCTTTTTTAAGATAATACAAACCTTGAGATAGCATAGCATTTCTTATATCAGCTTTTAATCCTTTATAGAAAAGAGAGTGCTCATTACCATCTGCAGACAAAAGATTGGCATAAATAAGCGCCCTAAAAGAACGTTTAAGAGCCGAAACTCCTCTACTATCAATCTCTTTGTATAGACCTTCATCAGAGGAGACCTCTTCTGAAATAAACTGAAATTGCTCAAGGGACAACAACTCTTCTTGAATCCCTCTAGCTAAACTCGTAAAAACAAGTTCGTCTCGAATTTCTGGAGTGGAATCTCCTAAATGCTCAAGCAACCACTGAATTTCTTCTCGACTATAGCTTGGTTTTTCTTCTATCACTTTTCTTTGTAAATTTCGACGCATCTCAAGCACCTCTACATTTCTAGTAACTTATCAAAAAGTCATCCGAAGATGACTTTCTGTTCTTTAAACTCCGAATTCAGCACATACTCTATAGTAGGTTTAATTCTGACATCCTGTTTCTTTACTCTCCCAACTGGGCACTGTAGGTCATAATCTGGTCAACTGTGTCAGACAGGAATTGGATGGTATCACGGAGTGGTTTGTCTGTTGAGATATCCGCTCCGATAATCATGGCTGATTCAAGTGGTGTCTTGCTACCACCTGACTTAAGAAGATTGAGCCAATCTTCAGCTCCAGTTTCTGAATGTTTCAAATGAAGGTAACCCGCAGTCGAGATAACAAGACCAGCAGAGTAAGTGTAACTATACAAGCCCATGTAGTAGTGGGCTTGTCGCATCCAAGTCAAGGCCGCATCGTCGTCAATTTCAATAGCATCTCCCCAGAAATCTGTCAAAACTTCCTTCATAATGCTGTTGAGCTTGCTTGCTCCAAAGGTTTCTCCCTCTTCAATCAATGTATAAACCTTACGCTGGAAGGCTGCTTCCAAGAGGTGAGTAATGAAGTTATGGAAGTAGGTATCTGTCAAGCGGTGAGCAAGGGCAAATCGTTTTTGACGTGGGTCATCAGACTGGTGCTCCAAATAATCACTTAAAAGCAATTCATTGAAGGTTGATGGAGCTTCGACATAGTAGGTCGACATGTGGGCGTTGAAATAGCTCTGGTGGTTGTCTGAAAAGATAAATTGACCAGAATGCCCGATTTCATGAATCAAGGTATAGACATCGCTCAAACGGCCTGTCCAGCTCATGAAGACATAAGGGTGCACGCGATATGGATCCGCCGCATAACCACCAGAATCCTTGCCACTATTAGCAGCAAAGTCCACCCATCGTTCCTCTTGATAGCGAGCAACTTCATGACAATATTCTTGTCCCAAAGGTTCTACTGACTTCATGACCAAGTCATAGGCATCATCAATGCTCACTTCAGGATTGAGGGCGCTATCCAAGTCCAATTTCCAGTCAGCAAAGGTCATCTTTTCAAGACCATTGACCTTGGCAACATGCTTGAGGTATCTCTGAGCAACTGGCGCAAATTCCTGCATAATGAGGTCAATCTGACGGTCAAACATGGCACGGTCCACTTCTTGCTCAGCTAGGAGATAATCAAAGACTGAGTCGTAGCCCTTCATATCGGCCAAGAGTTTTTCAGACTTTACCTGAGCTAGATAGGCTGCTGCAGCTGTATTCTGGTGCTTACGAAGTCCCTCTGAGAAGGAGCGGAAAGATTTCTCACGAACCTCAGCGTCCTCGTGGTTTTGGTAGAAATTCTCATAGGTAACAAAGCTGTTTTTATAGGTCTTGCCATGGGCTTCAAAGTCAGCCATTTCAAAGTCCCCAGCTCGCATCTTAGTGTAAATGTCCTGTGGGCTGTAGAAAACTTCACCAAGATTGGTCAAAGCCTTCTCCACATCAGCCCCAAGATAGTGGGCTTTTTTGATTTTGGCCTGACGAATGGCTGCCGTCAAGTGAGGCAGTTCACCCAAACGGTCCAAGACCTCCTCGTCTGCAGCCACCAAGGCGTCGTCAAAGAAGGTCAAGGCTACGCTGGCATCAGTTTCAAATTCCATCCCAGCTTGGGCGATATTAGCAAACTCTTCATTGCTATAGTCTGTCGTCTGAGGCATAAAGGCGTAATTGCGATATGGCTCATCTGGATATAGATTTGTTCCAATTCCGCAAAGGCCTTCTCAAAATCCTCAAAAGTATGAAGATTGCCCTTGTAATCACGGCTAAATTGATTGATGTCTTCGCGCGTTTTCTCGATTGCACGCAAGAAATCCTCACGGTCTTGGTATAGGGCAGTTAAGTCCCAAAGTTCCTTCTCTGGAAATTCTGAACGGTGTTTTTGTTCCATTTTTTTCCTCTTATTTCTCTAATTCTACTAAAACACTAAGGGCTGATAAGGCATAAAGCGGGGCTGTTTCCGCTCGAAGAATCCTTGGACCAAGTCCTGCCAAGACGGCTCCTTTGGCTTCAAAATTTTCGATTTCTGCAGGTGAGAGACCACCTTCTGGACCAAAGATAATGAGAACTTTACTTCCCTTTTCAAGACCACTTACAGCTTGTATAAGTGCAGCGGCTTCTCCTCCTTTGGCTGATTCTTCATAGGCTACCACGATAGAGTCGAACTGGTCCAGTTGTGCTAGAAATTCTGCTTTCTTCTCAAAAAGAGTGATACTTGGGACCAGATTACGCTTGCTTTGCTCTGCTGCTCCAAGGGCGATTTTTTCGAGTTTTTCAACCTTTTTGCCCAATTTCTTGCCGTCCCACTTGGCGACTGACCAATCGGCAGGAAAGGCCCAGATTTGGCTAGCACCTAGTTCTGTTACTTTCTGAGTAATAAACTCCAGCTTGTCTCCCTTGGGAAATCCAGATGCGATAGTCACCTGGACTGGTAGTTCCACATTGTCAACTAATTCTTCAACCAACTCAAACTGACGTTTTTCCACATCCAGCACGCGCGCCAAGCGCTTGATACCATCATTGAAGACCAAGATTACTTCATCATCTTCTTTCAGCCGCATGACCTGAAACATGTGCTTGCTGGTTTCCTTGTCCTCAATGGTGACAGGAGAGATAGGACTGCCTTTGACAAAATACTGCTGCATGCTAGCCTCCAATCACACCTGAAATATCCTTGGTTTTCTTAAAGACACAAGCATTCCATTCCCCTTGCATCATGTGGGTTTCAAGGAAAAATCCAGCTGACTCAGCTGACTCTCGCACCATGTCCCACTTGTCCTTAATAATGCCACTCATGATGAGATAACCTTCGTCCTTTACCAAACGATAAGAATCGTCCGTCAAATGAATGAGAATATCCGCTAAGATATTAGCCACGATGACATCTGCCTCAATCTCAACCCCCTTAAGCAAATCTCCTGCCGCTACATGGATATTTTCCATACCAGGGTTGAGCTCAATATTTTCCTGAGCAACACGAACCGCCACATCATCCAGGTCATAGGCGAAAATTTCCTTGGCACCAAGCAGCGAGCTGGCAATAGAAAGGACACCTGATCCAGTACCCACATCTAGCACCGTTTCGCCACCTCGAAGAACCTGCTCCAAGGCAAAGAGGCTCATCTTAGTGGTTGGATGCGTTCCAGTCCCAAAGGCCATACCTGGATCCAGCTTGATAATCTTTTCTCCAGCAGTTGCCTCATAATCTGTCCAAGACGGCACGATGGTCAAATCATGAGTAATACGAGCTGGCTCATAGTATTTCTTCCAATTGTCCGCCCAATCTTCCTCAGCCAAGGCAGTTGTCCCCATCTTGACCTCTCCCAAATCCATAAAATCCGTCAATTCTGCTAAGCGAGCCTGTAAATCTGCCTCAACCACTGCTACATCCACAGTGTCAGGGTAGTAGGCAGTCACTACAATTTCTTCTTGCTGCTCGACCTCTGGGAAAATCTCACCGAAGCGGTCAATATTTCCCACATAGTCGATGCTGTCTTCGATCGCAACACCTTGCGCTCCCAGCTCAATCAAGAGATTGGAAACCAACTCCTCTCCCTCACGCTTGACTGTAACTTTTAACTCTTGCCATGTTTCCATAATTTACCTTCTTTACCCTTATTAAATTCTTCAATCACATCTGTGTAGTGTTCTTTCATTGCGCTATGAATCTGCTGTTTAAAAATACCAAACATAAGATAATAAGCAAATAGAACAATTCCTGCTAACAGCAACAAAAGTAAAAAGTATACTGAAAGGGGCAGTACGAGACCTCTACCACTCAGTAAGGGTATAACAAGCATTAATACCCAAATAACAGCCGTAGAAATCCCAGCTACTTTCGTACCACTTTCTCTCTGCTTCTTTAACTTTAAATATTCCATATAGATGAATGTAGCTTCTTCTCTAGAATATTGTCCAGTTTTTAGTTTGCGTTTAACTTCCTTGTTTAACGTCGTTGTTGCAATTGCAAAAATCATTTTATTTCCTCCAAATAATCTCTCACTCTATCCTGCAACTGGGGTACAACCCTATCTGAGCCAAGAAACTCGTCAATGCCCATCAGTTTGTAGCCCTGCCCTTCATCACCAAAGACAATCTTGTCAAACTGTTCCTGAGTCAACTTTCCCACTAGAAAGACGGATTCCTTCCCCTCAAAAAGCATACTTGGGTACACCTTACTCCAAAGCAGGCAATCTTCAGTCAGATGAATTCCTAGTTCTTCGTAAACTTCACGCGCCGCGCACTCAAAAGGACTTTCATCACCTTCTCGTCCGCCACCTGGCAATTCCCATGTATTAGGGTATGGAATGTTTGCCTTATCATCACGTAAGATAGTTAAGAGCTTATCACCACAAAAGAGGGCAATTTTGCAACCTGTAAAATCAGAAATTTCTATTTCCATATTAGACTCCTTCGGATAATTCTTTCTCCAACTCTGCTAACCAGTTTTCATAATAACGTTTCTCATCTCGCACCAAACGGCTGGTCACCATGTTTGGTCTAGCAATTTTTATAGCCTTATCAGTCTGCTCCATATCTTTCTTTACCAGAAATTGATACCAGGCTTGCATTATCTGCGTATCTGCCATTTTTAGAGATAAGAAGGACTTGACTCCTCGATTACTTGCATATTCCTCTGCTTTCTCATAATCTCCTTCTAGCAAGGCTATTTGAAGAAGGTATAATTGAGAAATCGTTTTAGACATTGGATTATCTGTTTTCTCTAGCAAAGACTGAAACTGTCGCTTAGCAAGTTCTATATTATCATCCAATATGAATACCAAGCCCTGAAGAGTCTGAACACTTTCTGCAAAACTCCCTCTTGCATCCTCATCAACAGGCATGATAAAGTCTTTCAAATCATACTCTTGAGGAGCTAGCAAGGTCTGGGCAGAATGCCTCAACACCGAGTAGGCGTATTTCGTATTTTCAGGTTGCTGTAGCAATTCCCAGATTTTCGCTCCATCGGTAATCCCAACTGGCTTTGCATTGATGAGAAGAAAAGATAGATTTAGACAAATCCAAGTAGCTGCAAAATACCAGTTATCTGTCAAAAATCCATACAATAGCGCCAATAAAATCAAGCCAAGATGAACCATCAAGCCTCCTGCAAGCATCAGAATGATTCTTTGATCGCTTTCATCTTCTTTTAATCCAATATACTGAGCACCAACATTTTTCAGAACGGCTGTTCGACTCAGATGAAACTTGCCTGACTTTTTGGTCAAAAGAAAGTTTCCTAATCCAAAAGCCACCAGGCGATAGCCTGTCAGGTAACCACAAAATGCGTGCCCCAGCTCATGAAGGATAAATATCAGATAAATGCTGAGAAAAGTAAATAGATAGCCTGGAATAAAGACTAAAGAAAAATCTAACTCTTTAAAGGCAATCGTCCCAAAAACAAATCCCAACATCAAAAAAACAAAGGACAGACCAGAAATACAAGACAAGCCTATTTTCTTCATATACTTTCTCCCCTAGTCTCTAGTATCTCGGATAAGGATAAAACTCCCCTTCTTCCAAGCCAACTTTTCCTTCTTCAAAGACTTCTTGGTTCCATTCCATGACAAACTCCTCTGCTTCTGGGTCTTCCAAAAAGTCCATGAGCGCATCCAGCCCAACCTCTGCAGTGTCTTTGAGGAATAGCGCAAAATAAGCTAGAAACTCACGAGAAAAACCTTTTTTAGGTAGGTAAGGGATAACTGTCAAATAGTCTTCCTCATTGACTGTTGACTTGGCAGGATTGTAGAAAAGGACTGCTTCTTCAAAGAGGATATCGTCTGATGATACCTCTCCGTCCTCATCCAGCATCTCCACACCTGCAGCGTTTTGTGCTTCCAATAGAAAACTCACTTCAACCGCGTGATTGCGCTTGTCCCAACTAATCTCATAATCAAAAGGAAAGTTCTTGTCCAACTCCTCCTCTAAAACATCTAAAAATCCGTATGTTGCCATTTTGTCCTCTTTCTATGCGACTCTTTAATCGCCCCGATTGCTCGGAAATATGCTAAAATAGATACTACCATCTTACCACATATACATCAGAAAATCCATGTTAGAAAGGACTGCTATGCCAGACAATCTCGCGCTTCGCATGCGCCCAAAAACCATCGACCAGGTCATTGGTCAGAAGCATCTGGTCGGACCTGGAAAAATTATCCGTCGCATGGTGGAAGCAAATCGTCTGTCCTCCATGATTCTCTACGGACCTCCAGGTATTGGAAAGACCAGTATTGCCTCTGCCATCGCTGGAACGACCAAGTATGCCTTTCGGACCTTTAATGCGACAGTCGATAGTAAAAAGCGACTGCAAGAAATCGCGGAAGAAGCTAAATTTTCAGGTGGTCTCGTTCTATTACTAGACGAAATCCATCGTCTTGACAAGACTAAGCAAGATTTTCTGCTCCCCCTCTTGGAAAGTGGTCTGGTCATCATGATTGGTGCGACGACTGAAAATCCCTTCTTTTCTGTCACTCCAGCCATTCGTAGCCGTGTTCAGATTTTTGAGTTAGAACCCTTGTCTAATCAAGATGTAAAAGGAGCGATTCAAATCGCTCTAACTGACCCTGAGCGTGGTTTTGATTTCCAAGTAGAGCTAGATGAGGATGCACTGGATTTCATCGCGACCTCTACAAATGGAGACCTGCGTTCTGCCTTTAACTCGCTGGATTTGGCTGTTCTCTCTACCCCTGAAAATGACAAGGGGATCCGCCACATCACTCTGAATATCATGGAAAATAGCCTCCAGCGGAGCTATATTACCATGGACAAGGATGGGGACGGTCACTACGATGTCCTTTCAGCCCTACAAAAGTCCATCCGTGGCTCGGATGTCGATGCCAGTCTCCACTATGCGGCCCGCTTGATTGAGGCTGGAGATTTGCCCAGTCTCGCTCGTCGTTTGACCGTCATCGCTTATGAAGATATCGGTTTGGCCAATCCTGAAGCTCAGATTCATACTGTAACTGCTCTAGATGCTGCTCAAAAGATTGGCTTCCCAGAAGCTCGCATTCTCATTGCCAATGTCGTGATTGACTTGGCCCTCTCTCCAAAATCCAACTCAGCCTATGTGGCCATGGACAAGGCCCTTGCTGACCTCAAAACATCAGGTCATTTACCTATTCCGCGCCACCTGCGCGATGGCCACTACAGTGGAAGCAAGGAACTAGGGAATGCGCAAAACTATCTCTATCCGCACAACTATCCTGGAAACTGGGTCAAGCAGGACTATCTGCCAGAAAAAATTAAAGATCAGCACTACTTCACTCCGGAAGATACTGGCAAATACGAACGGGCTTTAGCTCAACGCAAGGAAACCATTGATAAATTACGGGACTTGTGAAATCCTTTTCAAATAATTGCATTTTCCTCTTGATTTTTTTTGAAAAAGTGGTATCATATAAACATAGAAACGCTGTGGTGTACGACTTCACACTTAAGTGTTGACCGACTATTTTTTGTATTATTAGGGAAACAAAAGTCTTCTAACAGCATGTAGCCGTCTCACACGGAAACAGCTTCAGTTAGAGCGAGTTGCCCACCTGCTTAATTGCGCGGGTTCAATACAAACCGTGAAGTTTCGGCACCAATACAGCTTTTTCTTTGCCTCCTTAGCTCAGCTGGCAGAGCAGCGGACTCTTAATCCGTGGGTCACAGGTTCGATCCCTGTAGGGGGCATCTAAATACAACAGGAAAAGCCTTGATAACCAAGGCTTTTTTGCTTATCTATAACTGATTTGCCTCATCATTTGCCCCACTTTTAAATCTATCTTTTCTTTTTGAACCAAATTACATCTTTACAAATAGTGTAAAGCCAGTTACTTTTGCTTTGATACCATACAATATTTTCATGTAGAGAAGACAAATTTTATCTTCTCTTTTTATTTTCAAAATAATAAAAACTGATTTTCTTTTCATAAATCAGACTGAAACTTCCAAATTTTCCATTTTGTTTATTGATATTTCCTCTAAAAAGGTGTATAATATTTTTATTATCAAACTATACTATACTATATAGGGGGTATTGAAATGAAATTTTCTAATCGTTTACTGCTATTCCTTGCAGGAGTTGTTTTTGTCCTTTTAGGACTTTTCCTATTTACAAACCCAGTAGCTAATCTTGTTGCTTACAGCTGGTGGATTGCATTTGGTTTACTGGTTTCTTCTATAGCAGCTATTTTAGGCTATTTCTCTGTACCAAAAGAGCTTCGCTCACCAGCTCATCTTTTCCAAGGGATTGTTAATCTTCTCTTAGCTCTTTACCTCGTTGCCTATGGCTTTGTGACGCTGCCAGTTGTCATTCCAACTATTTTAGGAATTTGGTTAATTGTAGAAGCCATTATAGCTTTCTTTAAAGGCAATCGTCTGGGATTGATTTTCCCTATTATTGGCAACCATATCATGTGGATAGCGTTGCTTGCATTTTTACTAGGTCTAGTGATTTTGTTCAATCCAGTAGCTACAAGTGTCTTTGTCGTTTATGTCGTTGCCTTTGCATTTTTAATTGTTGGTTTCACCTATATCCTTGATGCCTTTCGTAAATAATCTAGCTGCCATTTTGGGCATATTAAAAAAGCTGGGAAGTTACATTCTCAGCTTTTTATTTGCCTTCTTAGATCAGTTGGTAGAGCAGTAGACTCTTAATCTATGGGTCGCAGGTTCGAGCCCTGCAGGGGGCACATCTAAATCAACAGAAATAAGCCTTGAAACCAAGGCTTTTTTTAACGTCTAATAGCTTTTTGTAGAAAAGTATTTAAAAATAAAAGAGAAGAGAATCTCTCACTCTCTTCTCAGTATATCTTATTAAATTTAGTTTTTCTTAATCTACCTGATTTTCCTTTGCAACGACAAATTCTTTAACCAGTCGATAGATAACAGCAAATACGGGGGTAAAGAATATCATTCCAAGTAGTCCGAAAAGATTCCCTCCGATACTAGCAGCCGCAAGCGTGAAAAGGGCTGGTAAGCCAATAGATTGACCCACAACTTTGGGATAGATAAGATTTCCCTCAATCAGTTGTATGATTTGATATAGAAGAAGAGAAAGTAAGGCTTGAGTAGGACTCACTGTGAAGATAAAAATCGCTCCCACAACACAAGCAATCATAGGCCCTACATAAGGAATGAACGATAGCACTCCTGCAAAGATACCTGTCATTACTCCATAGGGTATCCCAAACACGCTGTAACCAACCGCTATCATAACTCCTATGATGACTGCTTCAATCAGCTGACTCATCAAAAATTGGTCATAAGTCTCTAGTGCTACTTGTCCAATGCAAGTTAACTTTGTCACCACTTTCTCTGGAAATATAACTTTTAGAAGTCGACTCGTCATCGCTGCCAGATGTTCCTTACTGGATAAAAATGAAAAGGTAAATACTATAATCAGAAAGGCATTCATTATACTTGAAAAAATATTTCCTATATTACTAGTCAGACCGGATAAGAAGGTTATCAAAGCTTGACTAATAGAGCTAGACTGTCCCTGAATTCCTGATACGATAGTTGACAGCATGTCTTTGGTTACAAATTCCGAGCTGTCTAGCAATTTCCTAAGTTGAGTCAGGACTGTTGAAAGGACTGTTCCCAGCTGACTAATAGTCTGAGCTAGGGTTGGCAGCACCAAAACCAAAAGAGCAATCACGATTAAGATAAGAGCTAGGAAAACAAGTACCATGGCAATCGGACGACGCAACTCTGCCTTTACCTTCAATTTAACTAAATACTGTTCAATTTTTTTCATAGGAACATTAAGCACAAAAGCAATAACAGCACCATAAATCAAGGTTGATATTACATCAAAGAGAGAGATTGCTCCTGATATAAAGCTCGATGCATTCAGAATTACAAGAGCAACCAGCCCTATAAAAAGGATTAACGGAGTATATTTTTTAACTAAGTTCATAAATTCTCCTTAATAAACATGTTTAGATACGACTATACTATTTGGTTTTTCAAACTCTCGATCAAGGTAGGCTTGGTAAGTTCCTGGAGCGATAAATCCTTTGGGTGAGAGGATATCGGTGCCAGCCTGACCGACTATGGTATCAGCCAAGAGCACACAGTTTGTAGATAAGACAAAGTAGGATTTAAACTTAGATTTGATAAATTTATAAAGTTCCCCATCTGTCTCGTGTCTGATTTTATAAGCGTAGGTGTAGTCTTCCTTACCATCACCTGTCATGATTTTATCTGCACTTGGCTCCCATGGAATTGTCAGTTGTTTCAATTCAGCCAACTTTTTCTGAACTGCTTTTTCCATTTCAGGCGTCAAATATATCCCATAACCAAAAAGCGTTTTTTGACTCTCACGTTTACATAGGTCAATGTACTTGTCACGATCACAGAAATATAAGACACCATCTCCTACCATGCCAAATAAGGTCTCAGAAGACGGATCATAGTTGCCATAAGAAATAACACGGCCTTGATAGCAGATATCCACATGACCAATTGCCGAAAACAGAGAGGTCTCAGCTGTATGAACAAAAATTTCAAGCTCCGCTGTCTTACCAGACTTCACCATTCCAAGATGGATATCTTCTTCCTCATCAGCATTTTCCAGCATAAATTTGTTAATTTTTGCTAAAGTTCTTGCAGGGATGAGAGCGGCTAGGACAATAGGTAAGCTAATTCTAATGCGACGTTTGAGATGGTTTTTCCCAATTTCCTCCTCAAACAAGAAACCGTCACGGATATTGGACACACCATAAAGGAAAAAATAAGCCCCTAATACAAAGAGTTGAAAGACAGAATTTCCTGTAGAGGACAAAAGACTAGTCCCACCAAGAAAAACTAGTACGAGTCCATCTAGTAAGAGACGAAAACGAGGTCGAATTTTGTTTTTGCGGTAGAGAACATAGGTGACAAGGTTGATAGTAGCATGAAAAATCTGATAAACTCCAATCACAAGAGCCAAAATATAAATCGGCACATCCGTCGCAAAATTGGAGCCAAGCAAATATCCCAGCACTAACAATTTAACCAGTGCAACTCCCAAGGTGTCCGTTGACTGACTTTTTTTGAAAATACGTAATACTAAATCTAAGACCGTTGCTATCCAAGCTAAAAACAGAACCAGTCGAATAACCGTTACTGGCAACCAAGTCCCCGTAACCATCAAGATAAGACCTAGCAGAACAAATAAGAAACCCTGAGCAAGTAATTTCCTACCTGTCAGACCTAAAGATAGAATTTTTTCCATATAAAAACCTTTCAACAATAAAAATTAAACACTCCGATTAAACTGACTAGTAAATAGCCAACACTACAAACAGCCTGTGCCAGCAACATATGGTGACTAGAAATGACTGTAGTAATGTCACCATCTTGTCTTATGCACTTCTAAAAATTGTTTTATTGATTCGAAAACAAAGCTAATAAAAATTAACTAAACTTGAGAGATAAGTACAATTGAGACGAAAAAATGTGTAACCAATACTACTTGTAAAGGTAAGAAAGTATTATTTCTATTCTATTAATGATTTATATACTATCTATTGTGACACAATACTCACTATAATTCAACATTTTACTAATTAAAAATTATAAAATAAGTTTCAAGTCCTCATAACGCTTTGAAAAGAACAAAAAAACGGAATGAAATAACATATAATTAGAATTATGAAACAAAGT
>JXRG01000139.1:0-210 GCA_000831085.1 Streptococcus sp. DBCMS | reverse complement strand
TTTCAATTTTCTTCTTGACTCTGACCTTAGGTAAGGATTATATAATAGTAGATAAGAAGGAGATTACCATGCAAATCAATATGATTCGTTCAGAGTAAATTTTAATAGATATTTCAATTTTCTTCTTGACTCTGACCTTAGGTAAGGATTATATAATAGTAGATAAGAAGGAGATTACCATGCAAATCAATATGATTCGTTCAGAGTAAA
>JXRG01000138.1:0-211 GCA_000831085.1 Streptococcus sp. DBCMS | reverse complement strand
TTGACCGATACTGGATTTTCCACACCAGACAGGTTGTCCTGCATTCCGTCACCGACCTTACTCAAGATAGGACCTTGAACTTCAACAAGTAGCATCAGGGATTTGGAGAACCTTGACCGATACTGGATTTTCCACACCAGACAGGTTGTCCTGCATTCCGTCACCGACCTTACTCAAGATAGGACCTTGAACTTCAACAAGTAGCATCAGG
>JXRG01000137.1:0-211 GCA_000831085.1 Streptococcus sp. DBCMS | reverse complement strand
TCAAGAAATATGTGTAAAAATTTTACATATAAAAAACTCCTAGTAAAAACTAGAAGTTTAGAGGTATTTTATCCGCCGATCCGACCATAAAGTAGAGACGGTCATGATGATATCAAGAAATATGTGTAAAAATTTTACATATAAAAAACTCCTAGTAAAAACTAGAAGTTTAGAGGTATTTTATCCGCCGATCCGACCATAAAGTAGAGAC
>JXRG01000136.1:0-211 GCA_000831085.1 Streptococcus sp. DBCMS | reverse complement strand
CTATTAATCTCATTTCTACTTGAAGGAAAAAGAAGAAACCTTCAGAAAACTATTTTTAAGACCATAAGACAAGTGAAAATTGCTCTCTTTTCACTTGTTTTTTCATTTTCTTCTATTAATCTCATTTCTACTTGAAGGAAAAAGAAGAAACCTTCAGAAAACTATTTTTAAGACCATAAGACAAGTGAAAATTGCTCTCTTTTCACTTGTT
>JXRG01000135.1:0-212 GCA_000831085.1 Streptococcus sp. DBCMS | reverse complement strand
GTCCTCACATTTGCCAATTGTGTACGAGGTCGGGATGACTCGTAACACGATTGATAAGGATGGTCAGCTGAGTCAAGAGAATCGTTATTTTATCTTTAGCTTTAAGCCGGATCGTCCTCACATTTGCCAATTGTGTACGAGGTCGGGATGACTCGTAACACGATTGATAAGGATGGTCAGCTGAGTCAAGAGAATCGTTATTTTATCTTTAG
>JXRG01000134.1:0-212 GCA_000831085.1 Streptococcus sp. DBCMS | reverse complement strand
TTTTCAGCAGTATCTAAATGCCACTCTCAAAAATATCATCTCTAGCTTGAATTAAGAGCTCTCTGATACGTTTGAATTCCGAAGTTAAATTAGACGCAAAGTCATAACCTAATTTTTCAGCAGTATCTAAATGCCACTCTCAAAAATATCATCTCTAGCTTGAATTAAGAGCTCTCTGATACGTTTGAATTCCGAAGTTAAATTAGACGCAA
>JXRG01000133.1:0-212 GCA_000831085.1 Streptococcus sp. DBCMS | reverse complement strand
TGGATGACGCCTTGGATGCATTGAGCTAATCAAGTTCTTGAATAATAAAAAGGAACCCTCGGTCAAACGACTGAGGGTTTTGTGCTTGGGATAGTATGACGAAGTTCTTTCAATGGATGACGCCTTGGATGCATTGAGCTAATCAAGTTCTTGAATAATAAAAAGGAACCCTCGGTCAAACGACTGAGGGTTTTGTGCTTGGGATAGTATGA
>JXRG01000132.1:0-212 GCA_000831085.1 Streptococcus sp. DBCMS | reverse complement strand
TACCCATCAGAAATCCCTGGAATTACCAATGCTGAGTTTCTTCGTGCCGCTATGAATGCGGGTAAAGAAGATGATGAGAAGATTTCAGTTCGTGAGTTTTCCTTGCTATGCAATACCCATCAGAAATCCCTGGAATTACCAATGCTGAGTTTCTTCGTGCCGCTATGAATGCGGGTAAAGAAGATGATGAGAAGATTTCAGTTCGTGAGTTT
>JXRG01000131.1:0-212 GCA_000831085.1 Streptococcus sp. DBCMS | reverse complement strand
GTATTTAAGAAATACACGGATGACGCCTTGTTTGTCATCTTCAATGATTTCAACGTTTTTTACAAAACCTTCGCGTTTTAAGGATTTCAGCAATCCCTTTTTTGATGTTTGATGTATTTAAGAAATACACGGATGACGCCTTGTTTGTCATCTTCAATGATTTCAACGTTTTTTACAAAACCTTCGCGTTTTAAGGATTTCAGCAATCCCTT
>JXRG01000130.1:0-213 GCA_000831085.1 Streptococcus sp. DBCMS | reverse complement strand
TTCTCTGGGGCTGCTAGTTGACTCCACTTGGCCTTTTTCGATGACCAGACACGGTCACTCATGCAACTTCCTCTAAATCATTGTGTAATGGAGACGGCTATCCCGAGAAAAAAGTTCTCTGGGGCTGCTAGTTGACTCCACTTGGCCTTTTTCGATGACCAGACACGGTCACTCATGCAACTTCCTCTAAATCATTGTGTAATGGAGACGGCT
>JXRG01000013.1:0-58072 GCA_000831085.1 Streptococcus sp. DBCMS | reverse complement strand
GACTAAGAAACTTCCAAACGGTGACACAGAGCACGTTTATGAGAAGGTTAAGACCAGTCATAAGGATAAGGAAGGCAATGAAATTCCAGGTTATCCAACCGAAGACGGCGAACAACCTAAGAAGGAAATTCCAGGTTACCGCTTCGTAGAGACTAAGAAACTTCCAAACGGTGACACAGAGCACGTTTATGAGAAGGTTAAGACCGGTCATAAGGATAAGGAAGGCAATGAAATTCCAGGTTATCCAACCGAAGACGGCCAACAACCGAAGAAAGATATCCCAGGTTACCGCTTCGTAGAGACTAAGAAACTTCCAAACGGTGACACAGAACACGTTTATGAGAAGGTTAAGACTAGTCACAAGGATAAGGAAGGCAATGAAATTCCAGGTTATCCAACCGAAGACGGTGAACAACCGAAGAAAGATATCCCAGGTTACCGCTTCGTAGAGACTAAGAAACTTCCAAACGGTGACACAGAACATGTCTACGAAAAAGTTGTTACTGCTCCTCAACAAAAACCGACTAAGCAATCTCCAACTATTAAAGCAACCAAAGAATTACCTAATACTGGTACGGAAGATCATGCAGCTTTGGCAGCTTTAGGAGTACTTGGTTTAATGAGCGGATTTGGACTTGTGTCTCGCAAGAAAAAGGAAGACTAATTCTATACTCGAGATTCTAACTAGTATCCTTTAGTTTCTTAAACAAAAAACCAACTAATCTAATGATTAGTTGGTTTTTGTCTATTCTCGATTTTTCCAAGCTTGGTAGCGAGTGTCAATCAAGAGTTGGGTTAGTCGTCCCATGGTTTCTCTTTCTTCGGGAGTGAGGGATTGAGCTTGGACAAAGAGATGGTGAATGTGTTCAATGACCTTGAAGGAAGAAAGGTCGTTGATAGAAGAGATGCCTGCATCTAGAATGATTCCAAAAAAGAGGTCGAAGTAGAGCTGCAGTTCCGTATCAGGGACAGTTTCAACCCATTCCTTGAAGGTGGTATCGACTTGCTGGCTGTCACTATTGGTCTCGTCTAGTTGGACAAAGTGCTTGTCTTCAACCTGCCAACTAAAGGTATCGTGCTGGGCGATACCACCCAAGGCAGTGCTTCGAACAACAATTTTTTTATCCGGAATTTCCAGCATCATCCCGATGATAGAACCTTGTGGAACAAATACTTTCGTTCTTTCCATCATGTTTTGATAGCCAGGTGTTTCGGTTAGTTCCTTGTGAAGCCCAGGGGCATCAAAAGTATAGACAGCGACAATGTTTTTCTGCAAGTTTGGATCAAGTTGACTGGCAGCATAGACAGCTAGATTACCCCCTTTTGAGTGTCCTGCTAGAATAACCTTTTGGTTAGGATGTTGGGAAAAAAAGTCCTCTAAATACTGGAGGGCATGTTTTTGAGCAGGGATTTCCTTCATATAGGTCATATGGAAATCTTCTTTCCAACCAATGATACTATCATCCGTTCCGCGAAAAACAAGCAAATAAGTATCGAGACTGATACGATAAGTCATGGCTGCAAACTGTTTTTGCAATTCAGGATCAATATCGTTGATAAAGTCTGAGAGCTTGCAATTTTTAAAGCGTTTGTGTTGAGCGAGCTGATCTAACAATTGAAGACGGTTCTTATTGGTCAGCATAGTCGTGTCTCTAGGGATTTGAGATGCAAGATCTATGAGACGCTTTGGTTCTTGGGTGACTACATCATAAAAAGCAAGGTAGGTTAATTCAGTCAAGGCAAGAACATCTAACTCGTTCACGGGGAGGTCATAAAAGGAATCGTATGCTACATCATTTAAGTAGTCAAAAATATTGGCCATAAAAGCTCCTTTCTCTATGTTTATCCTACCACATTTACCTAGAATTAGCTAGTAGGGTTTGATTGAAATACATAGAAGATAGATTGCTCCTATTTCAAACCTCTAAACGAGCTTACTTGTATGTTTTTGCTATCAATCCCATTTTCCTTTAAAAAATTCTTCATCTCTTTAACATCATCAGGCTGACCTGTGATGAGATATCTGGATTGATTGCCGTATTCATCAATAGCACGTTTTAAAAATTCTTGACTTTGAGAAAGTTCCTCGCTAGTTTTATAAGTAAAATTCGGTGTTTTTTGAGCCAGTTCTTTCATCTCATTATCGAAAATAGTAACTCCTTTGTCAAAATGGTTGAGAATAATCGGAGATTTACCAGCATTCTTTGATAAGGGGACGTAAAGTAGAAATACCAACATCAGATGCAAAGCAAACTAGTGGCTGATTCGTATCTTTAACAGTCAAAGAGGAATTCAGCCAACTCATCTCAATCTCACTGTCAGCCGGTAAATGTGTCAAGGTTTCCTTAAAGTAGCTACCACTATTATGAGTCAAAATGAGAATTTCATCTTCATCAGGTGTGGAGGCAATGGTTAGCCATCGACTGGTTTGCTCTCCCTTAGCTTCATATTTACTAGCAGTAGACGAGGTATCAGGGAGTGTAAACTTAGCATAAGCACCAGCTTTCCAGATTTGATGACTCGGTTTTGTGATATGAATTAAATATAGATCTCCGCTGGGGTTTTCGATGGATTTTATCGATAATGTCTGGCTTCGTCCAAGATAAGCGATGGCACCCCAAGTTATAATACATAGCGCTCCAAGTGTTGATAGAATGATAATAAACATTTTTTTACCTCTTTTCATTTTTTATGACTCCTGTTCTTAATTTTATGAATGAACTTTAAAACAATTCATTCATATCTTTTTAAAAAATAAAGAAATCCATTCTTTATTTTAGAACTCCTTTAATGAAGTTGGTTGCAAGTATTTCGACAGTTTTGCCAATATCTGGAAAATCATTTTCCGTGATATGCATATCCATATAGTAAAACAGATTATAAACCTGTAAAATATCTTGAATCTTTTCTGGCGAGTACCCTTCAGCTGCATGCGATTTGTAAAAGTTTTAACTAGAAACTGATGAAAAGGATTTGCTACTTTGCCTTCTTCCGAGGAATAGTAGCTGTGCAACTCATTTGCGATGGCAGGATTGTACCATTCTGCAAGGATTTTATTGGAAGAAACGAGAGTTCTGGACTGAGCAAATAGTTGACCAATGAGGTCGATCATGTCAATTTCCCAATCCAGTTCTTCGATCATAGCTTGGCGAACACGGTTGTTTTCATCAATATAGATGTCTAGAAAAATGGCTTCTTTACTCTCGTAATAGTTATAAAAAGAACCAACTGCAACACCAGCTTGCCTAGCAATTTCTGAAATACTTGTTGCCTTGTAACCTTTTTTCGAAAAAACTTCATAGGCTGCTGTCTTTAAAGATTGTTTTTTGTCCAATAGGATTTAACCTCCTTTATTTTATGAATGAATAGAATTTTTTGTTCATTCATATTCTAACAAATAATGGCTAGCTTGTCAATAAGAAGGCTAGATCTATTAAATAAGTTAAAGAAACGCTAACTAAATGAGCACAAAAAGAAAAATATAGGATAAGGCTGGAACTATAATTAAAAATAAGGTATGATATCAGTGGGAATGTTCTCTATTTAGCATCTGTTTTCTGATCTGAATTTGGGAAATTGCTGCTAAACAGTATGAGATACTGATCCGTAAATCTGATATGAAGGGTTTTGATACTTTGAAAAATAGCAAAGGAGGAGCGCATGCACAAGATTTTACTAGTAGAAGATGACCAAGTTATTCGGCAACAAGTGGGGAAACTGCTCTCTGAGTGGGGTTTTGAGGTCGTTTTGGTAGAAGATTTTATGGAAGTATTGAGCCTTTTTGTTCAGTCAGAACCTCATTTGGTCCTCATGGATATTGGTCTGCCACTCTTTAATGGTTATCACTGGTGCCAGGAGATTCGTAAAATTTCCAAGGTACCTATCATGTTTCTGTCTTCAAGAGACCAGGCGATGGATATCGTCATGGCGATCAATATGGGAGCAGATGACTTTGTGACCAAACCTTTTGACCAGCAGGTGCTCCTTGCCAAGGTTCAGGGTTTGTTGCGCCGTTCCTATGAATTTGGGCGGGATGAAAGTCTTCTGGAGTATGCGGGTGTGATCCTCAATACCAAGTCTATGGACCTGCACTATCAGGGGGAAGTCCTGAGTTTGACCAAGAATGAATTTCAAATTTTGCGGGTCTTGTTTGAACATGCTGGCAATATCGTGGCGCGTGATGACTTGATGAGAGAACTCTGGAATAGCGACTTTTTCATCGATGATAACACCTTATCTGTCAACGTTGCTCGCTTGCGTAAAAAGTTGGAGGAGCAAGGCTTAGTAGGCTTTATTGAAACCAAGAAAGGAATAGGATACGGACTGAAACATGCTTGATTGGAAATCATTTTTTCTAGCCTATCTGCGTTCTCGCAGTCGCGTTTTTACCTATATTTTTTCATTAGGCTTTCTCGTCCTTCTCTTTCAGTTTTTATTTGCTAGTCTAGGAACTTATTTTCTTTATTTCTTTCTGCTCAGTAGTTTTGTGACCTTCTTATTTTTGGCTTGGGATATATTTGCAGAAGCTCAGGTTTACCGTCAGGAAGTACTCTATGCTGAGAGAGACCCTAAGTCTCCTCTGGAATGTGCGCTAGTAGAAAAGCTCGAAGAGCGTGAATCTGAATTGTATCAAAAGAAGTCTGAAGCACAGAGCAAGCTGACGGATTTGCTGGACTACTACACCTTGTGGGTTCATCAGATCAAGACCCCCATTGCAGCGAGTCGTCTCTTGGTAGCAGAAGTCTCTGATCGTGAGATCAAGCAGCAACTGGAACAGGAAATCTTCAAGATTGACTCCTATACCAATCTGGTGTTGCAGTATCTTCGTTTGGAAAGCTTCCACGATGACTTAGTATTTGAAAAGGTTCAAGTGGAGGATCTGGTGAAGGAAGTGGTTCGTAAGTATGCCCTTTTCTTTATCCAAAAAGGACTGACGCTCAATCTCCATGACCTTGACAAAATCATCGTGACCGATAAGAAATGGCTGTTGGTCGTCATTGAACAAATCCTTTCAAACAGTCTCAAGTACACCAAGGAAGGTGGGTTAGAGATTTATATGGAAGGTCAGGAGCTCTGTATCAAGGATACGGGGATTGGGATTAAAAACAGTGATGTGCTCCGAGTCTTTGAACGTGGCTTTTCAGGCTATAATGGTCGCCTAACCCAGCAGTCATCTGGACTTGGACTTTACCTATCTAAGAAAATTTCTGAAGAACTGGGGCACCGGATTCGTATCGAGTCTGAGGTTGGAAAAGGAACGACAGTAAGAATCAAGTTTACCGATGTGAATCTGAGAATTGAGTGAGTATAGTTGATGATAACCTTATCTATCTGTGGAATTTTTGTTCTAGTCTATATCTCTATTTTCATGATAATGTCTAGAAGTTACCGTAAGATTGTCCAGATGTTAAAAATGTTACACTAGGAAACGACTAGAATATAGTCAAAAAATAAAAGAGGCAAAATGAAAGAAAGTTATTTTGACGGAGGAATCCTAGATTATATTGGATACTCTATCTTAGTAGCCATAATTTTTGGGCATACCTTGGGGATTGCAACACCTTGGGCAGTTTGCATGATGCAAAATTGGGAAACCAAACACACGGTAGTAGATGGTCAGCATCTATACTTTGACGGGACTGGAGCACAACTATTCGGCTACTGGATCAAGTGGTTTCTTCTAACCATCATCACGTTTGGGATCTATGGCTTCTGGTTGAAAATAAAAATGGAGCAATGGAATGTCAAACACATTCATCATGTTTAAACATTAAAACGGCACCTTCTTTCAGAGGATATACCGTTTTTTCTTTTTCGGATAAGGAAACAAAAATTTCTTCCGTCCTCTATCTTTTAAATTGATATATTTTTTCAGAGAAAGACTGTAAAATTTTTGATATAATGCTAAGGATGGACTGACGGATGCTTAAAGAATAATTTTCAAAAAAATAACAGGTGAGAATTAAAATATGTAAAATTGAAAAGAAGTCTCTCTGCCATCATCTAAGCAGAAACAAGAGTATATGAAATAAAAGGAGTAACCAATGAACGGAAACTATTCAACACGTGAATATCGTGAGAAATTATATGATGACCTTCATGTTCGATTAAGAGATACAGTGATTTTGATGTGTGCGATTTTTATTGCCTCTATAGGTTTAAATATGAATTCAACAGCTGTCATTATTGGAGCCATGTTGATTTCCCCTCTTATGACATCGATTGTTGGACTAGGATTTGGTTTAGCTATTTTTGATACGCGTTTAATCAAGCAATCTTTAGAGGTTTTATTTACTCAAGTATTGGTCAGCTTGCTTGTTTCGACTCTGTATTTCTGGATTTCTCCCTTATCTTATGCAAGTAGCGAATTGATTGCACGAACCTCTCCAACCATTTGGGATGTTCTCATTGCTATTGCTGGTGGGATAGCAGGTGTAATTGGGTCAAGGAAAAAAGAAGCAAACAATATCGTGCCAGGAGTAGCCATTGCAACAGCTCTGATGCCACCTATCTGTACTGCAGGATATGGTTTAGCTAACGGAAATGTACGATTTTTATTTGGGGCTCTCTATCTTTTCTTGATCAACTGTGTCTTTATCATGCTAGCCAACATTGTTGGAACAAGAATTTTGATGAGAAAATCTCCCTTAAGTTCATTTAAAGAGCTAAACATTAAAATGAAAATTGGCTTGATATCCTTGATTGTATTATTGGTTCTTCCAGCCAGCTATTCAGCAGTCACTCTGACGATGGATCAAGCACGAAAAGAAGGGATCAAACAGTTTGTAGGAAAAGAGTTCGCCAATCATACGGTCATTAATCAAGTCTACAAGTCTAGGGACAATGAATTGGTCTTGACAGTTGTTGGAGATCCGATTTCAGAAGAAGAATTAGAAACGCTCCATCAAAAACAAGCCTCTTACGGTATTCAATCTGTTCAATTAAAAGTCAATCAAGTTCATAATTCGACAAAATTAGATAGTGAGATGACCAAGGAATTTTATGAAAACATTAACAAGTATATCGATCAAAAACTCTCTGAAAAAGATTCACAAAAAGATCTCGTAAAAGAAAATGAAGCAGACAAGGATTGAGGATATTGAACTTTTCTAACTCGAGGAAGCAAATCTTGGGAGGATATCCTATATCCAACAGTTAGTGGATAGAAAGGATTGTTGATGAGGATACCATTTGTGGTGGTTTGACCAATCACGACTAGCTCAGGTTAAATAAAATATAAAAAAGCAACAACTATTTCAGTTGTTGCTTTTTCTTACTGAAAAATGTTTCTCAGACAGTGATCGTTTTATTTTTCCACACGTGATTTGTTAGCGATATCAGCTAGGATAGCTTGCACAAAGTCATCGACTGAGACAGTTTGTGTTTCTTTTTGGCCATAGCGACGAACGTTGACAGTTCCGTCTTCCATTTCCTTATCACCAACGATCAATTGGTAAGGAATCTTGCTAGTTTGAGAAGCACGGATCTTGAACTGCATTTTTTCGTTGCGTTCATCCACATCAGCACGGACACCACAGTCACGGAGTTTCTTAGCCACTTCCCATGCGTAGTCTACGTGTTTTTCGTTAGAAACGGGGATGAGAGTTACTTGGTGTGGGGCAAGCCATGTTGGGAAGGCACCCTTGTAGTTCTCAATCAAGATAGCTGTGAAGCGTTCCATAGTTGAGATAACCCCACGGTGGATCATAACTGGACGGTGTTCTTCGCCATCAGCTCCGATGTATTTGAGGTCGAAGCGTTCTGGAAGCAAGAAGTCAAGCTGGATTGTTGAAAGTGTTTCTTCTTTTCCGAGAGCAGTCTTAACTTGGATATCCAATTTTGGTCCGTAGAAGGCTGCCTCACCTTCAGCTTCAAAGTAGTCCACTCCCATTTCATCAAGGGCTGCACGAAGCATGGTTTGGGAATTTTCCCACATCTCATCGTTGTCAAAGTACTTGTGAGTATCTTGAGGGTCACGAAGAGAGAGGCGGAAGCGGTATTCAGTCAAGTTGAAGTCTTCATAAACATCGATAATCAACTGAAGGGCACGTTGGAATTCTTCTTGGATTTGTTCTGGAGTGACAAAGAGGTGACCGTCGTTGAGAGACATTTCACGCACACGTTGAAGACCTGTGAGGGCACCAGATTTCTCGTAGCGGTGCATCATACCGATTTCAGCGATACGGATTGGCAATTCACGGTAGGAGTGAACATGGTGTTTAAAGACTTGGATGTGGTGTGGGCAGTTCATTGGACGAAGGACAAATTCTTCCCCGTCACCCATGTCCATGGTTGGGAACATATCTTCTTGGTAATGATCCCAGTGACCAGAAGTCTTGTAAAGCTCCACAGAAGCAAGTGGTGGAGTATAGACGTGTTGGTAGCCTGAAGCCAACTCTTTGTCGACAATGTAACGCTCCAATTCACGACGGATCGTCGCACCGTTTGGCAACCAGAATGGAAGTCCTTGACCAACTTCTTGTGAAATCATGAAGAGGTCAAGCTCTTTACCAAGTTTACGGTGGTCACGTTCCTTAGCTTCTTCACGCATTTGGAGGTAGTTTTTCAAGTCTTTCTTGTCAAACCAAGCTGTACCGTAGATCCGTTGCATCATCGCGTTGTCGCTATTTCCACGCCAGTAAGCACCAGCTACATGGAGAAGGTGGAAGATTTGGATGCGACCAGTTGTTGGCACGTGAGGGCCACGGCAAAGGTCTACATATTCACCTTGACGATAGATAGTCAAACCACCCTCGTCTTCAGAGTGTTCTTCAATCAATTCCAACTTGTAAGGGTCGTTTTTGAAGATTTCACGCGCTTCATCTTTCGATACTTCCTCACGAATAGAAGGGAAGTTTTCTTTAACGATCTTTTGCATTTCTTCTTCGATACGAGGCAGGTCTTCGTTAGAGATTTGACCAGCAGTATTGTCTGTATCGTAGTAGAAGCCATCTTCAATAGCTGGACCAACACCCAAGTGAATATCTGGGAAGAGGCGACGAGCTGCTTGGGCAAAAAGGTGAGCAGCTGAGTGGCGCAAGATTGGAAGGGCATCTTCGTGATCAGGTGTCACGATTTCGATGCTTCCATCTTCAGTGATAGCACGAGTCGTGTCGATGAGTTTGCCGTTGAATTTACCAGCCAAGGCTTTTTTAGCTAGGGAATTGCTGATAGATTGGGCAATTTCAAAAGTTGTCACGCCAGATTCGAATTCACGAACAGCGCCATCTGGGAAAGTAATCTTAATCATGGTTTTCTCCTTAAATATTTATTCTATTTTTGTTGGACAATTTTAAGAGCCGAGCAACTTCTTCCGCAGTCTGATTCTCTGATTGACTACCATCTGTTACGAGGCTAGGATAGCCTAATTTCACCGCTTCCTTACGAACCATTTGAGCAAAAAGAATGTCTCGTTGCATCCAGTTTTCAAAAGCTTGATCAGGGTTGGTTGTACCCTCTAAGACATAAGGAACCCATTCTCTCTGTATATAATGCTTTTTTTGAAAATCAGCTGTCGGAGTCAAGCATAGATAGGATGATACTTGACATTCAAGCTCCTTTACCAAGTGAGGCAAAAGTCCTGCTCCCTCCACCAAGAGAGGTCTGTTTTGATTTTTTATCAAGTAAGATTTTACATAAGGAAAAATCTCTTCATAAAAGCACCATTCTTCATCTGCCATCTCTTCTGGCTTTCTCATCCAGATTTGTTCTGGATTTCTATCCTTCCTAAGAAGGCAAATTGGCTGTGAGTCTGCACTTGCTTGACTCATCATCTCTTCTACCAAATCATCCAGTTTGATATGAAGTAGTTGATACTGTCTAGCAAGAAGTGAGGCAATTGTTGACTTTCCACTACAAGGCGATCCGCCAATCATATAAAGCATCGTTCTTCCTCCTTCTGACAAAACAAAAAACGACATCCATAAAAGGACGTCGCAACGTGGTTCCACCTTCATTTATGTTCCTCAAAAAAGAGGGACACCTCTGATTGGCTTTAACGTAGCCACCGTTTTATGTTTGCATAAAAGTCAGTAGAGTAGTATCAGTTTAGGCTTTCTATGCGTTTCCAGCAACCACGCACTCTCTAGTAGAAAGGGACTAAGTGACTTGTCTCTATGCATTATTATAGCATGATTGCGAGAATTTTCAAGGTTTTTGTATAATTTTTTTGTTTTTCGCTCTCTGGAAGAGATGCTTGATACCCACACCAGAAACCAACCCAAGTAGGGCAAAGAGTTCATAGGCTAGGAAGTAAAGCAGGATGAACTCACCAAAGGTGATGATAGTAAAGCAATAGAGCAGACCAATGCTGAGTAGCCACCAAAGTGAGAAATGAAATCGATAGCTATAAAGTAGCGATACGATAAAGGTTACCAGAGGTGAAAAGAGGATGATGTTGTAAATGTACAGTCCCTTCAGTGTATATGGGTCAGAGATGAGTAGAGAGAGGAGTTCATAGAGTGGCCAGTAAAAGAAGAAAGTAACAAGGTAGTATGGGATATACTTAAGATAATTCCGCATGGCAATAGTCCTCCAATCTGGAAAAATTGAGAGATATTGTATACAACATAATCCTAAATGAAGGGGAAACCTCTACTTATATTATAGCACGATTTGGAGGCTCTTACAATTTAATCCAGTGATCAGTGATAGTGATCTTTTCGAGTGTTTTCTGTTATAATACTAACAAAAGAAGTAAAAGGGTAAGGAGAAAGAATGACCAAAATAGCAGTTCTTTCAGACATACATGGAAATACGACAGCTTTGGAAGCTGTTCTGACTGATGCAAGAGCGGCAGAGGTAGACCAATACTGGCTTTTAGGGGATATTCTGATGCCAGGAACAGGACGTAGAAGGATTTTAGACCTCTTAGCTAGCTTGCCTATTACAGTAAGAGTTCTTGGTAATTGGGAAAATAGTCTCTGGCGAGGCCTGCATCGCAAGTTAGATCCTACAAAAGCGAGCCATCGTTATCTCCTGCGCCAAAGTCAGTACATTTTAGAGGAGGTCAGCCCTGAAGAAATCGAAGACCTCAATAATCAACCCATGCAAGTTCATCGTCAGTTTGGTGATTTGATGGTGGGAATCACTCACCATCTCCCTGATAAAAACTGGGGTAGAGAGTTGATTCATACGGGAAAGCAAGAAGATTTTGATAGATTGGTGACGAATCCACACGCCTCTATCGCAGTATATGGCCATATTCATCAACAGTTGCTTCGTTACGGAAGTGATGGACAGTTGATTCTTAATCCAGGTTCCATTGGACAACCTTTCTTTCTAGATGCGAAGTTGCGTAAGGACCTGCGGGCCCAGTATATGATCTTAGAGTTTGATGAAGCAGGTTTGTCTGATGTTGATTTTCGTCGTGTGGATTATGATGTAGAAGCTGAATTGCAGTTGGCTAAGGATTTGAAGCTCCCCTATTTTCAGGTCTACTATGAAAGTTTGGTAAATGGGATTCACCATACTCATAATCACGAATTGTTAGGTCAGATTAGTGAACAAGAAGGTTATGACAGGGATGTTGAGCTCTGGATGGAAAGAGACAAGAAAGATTGGTTTTAAGAGGACTTCTAGCTAGAAATCAGATAGTCTAGGAACTGTTGTTTTTCGATAAGTCGAACTGGATACGAATTGACGGCTTCTCAAATTTATGTTAGAATAACGGAATATAACTAATTTGAATCTCATACTAATTGATATTCAAAATAAGAGGAGACAGATAATGAAACCAGAAGAGTTACACGCTATTGCCTCGGAGTTGGGCTTGCAATTTGACGAAGATTCGCGTAGTATTTATGGCACGCAGTCAGGCTATTTACTTTTCCTGCAAGAAACTGATGTGAAAAATCAGTTTCGACTTTGTGTCAGTGTGAGTTTGAATGGCAATCCTGCGGATTCGGAAGAAAATGAATTGGTTTGGGATGAGTTTAAGAGTGAATCTCTTCCAAACTTGTCGACCTTGTCTATCAATCAGTACCTTGTTTCTTTTGTCGTAAAAGGTGCAATGCGCAAATCCAAAACAATTGAAAAGTTACAGACGCTCATAACAGACCTCGTTGCATTCCTTGAAACCCATCATTTCGTCCAAGTCTGTGCCTATAGCGGTCAGGAAGGCCCCGTTGGTCTCTATCAATTAGGTGATTCAATTTTCCTTATCAACGAGGAAAGCTATCAATTGCTGAAGAGCAATCTTCAGATTGAGGTAGATTCTTATCAAAATCAAAAGGAAAATGTTCTTCTTGGAGCAGTCGGTGCCTTGCTGGGAGCCTTGATTGGTGGAGCAGTTGCTCTATTTATCGCGCGTCTAGGTTATGTAGCTATGGTAGCGGGTATTGTTCTGGGGATTTGTACCATTAAAGGATATGAAATCCTTGGAAGAAAGGTATCTCGAAAGGGGATTGTAATTTCCTCTATTTGGATGGTGATTACTGTCTTTCTAGTGAATCAAATTGATTTGGCGATGGAAGTCGTTGCCAAACTAGGGGTTGAGTTTGCCTTTGCTTTCCGAGTGGTGAATCAATTAATCTTTAGCGGTGATTTTCCAGATAACTATTTTTATAATCTAGCTATGTTAGCTGTGTTTACCTTAGTTGGTGCTGGGGTGTCTATCAGCTCGGTTTGGTCAAGTCATAAAACAAAAGGGATTGTCCGTAAAATTGCATAAAAAATAAGTCTTTGTATGTCCTCCGCTGTTCTGGGTACCAAGAGGGATACAGGACTTTTTGCATGGAGAAGGTAATCATTCGTTAATATTTGACAGGATAAGCAAAAACGGTATAATGTTTATACGGGAAAAGATGAATAAAATATCAATGAAAGGAGAAGAAGATGCAAATTTCAAGCCGATTTACAATTGCGACTCATATGATGATTATTATTGCAATGCAGGATACAGACAGCAAGGTAACCAGCGATTTTCTTGCGGCTAGTGTCGGAGTCAATCCAGTCATTATCCGTAAGACTTTATCGCAACTCAAAAAAGCAGGATTGATTTCAGTTGCTCGTGGTACGGGAGGAACTGAGATAATAAAAGACCTTAAGGATATCAGTTTGTTGGATGTCTACCAAGCTGTGGAGTGTTTAGGAAAATCCGGTAAGCTCTTTAGTTTCCATGACAATCCAAATCCTAATTGCCCAATTGGTGCGAATATCCATGAAGTTTTGGACCAAAAGTTGTTCGATGTTCAAGAAGCTATGGAAAACCAACTGCGCCAGACAAGTCTGGCTCAGGTTGTAGCCGATGCTCAGAATAAACTGTCTAAGTAAGAGGACTAAGGTTCTCTTTTTCTATCGCCACTCTTTTTATGAGTTGGGCAAGAAGAATTGTGGTAAAGTGTACTAGATTCTTTACGGTAAACTATAAAGAAAAATGTGAGCCTCAGTTTCAGGTTCACATTTCATTTTTTACTCATGGCAAAATGGCCTTTAGTTGGTTCAGGATGGTTTGTAAGGTTACGACCGCTTGTTCTCCTTGTTGTGGTTGGTAGAGTAGTTGGAAATACTTGCGAATAGTTTCTTCAAATTGCTTAGGGAGGAGTGTACAATTGGTCTTTGCGTACTCCAACATTCGTTTTTCACCAGGATGGGTTTGCTCATTGAGCGCAAATAACAAGTCAAAGTAGGAAGCGAAAAATTCACTCGTACGATGATTCATGCTGAGAAGATCTTGACGCTTGATAGCTTTTTCTATTTGGTGAGAGAAGGCAGGCATGGCTTGTTCTAGCAAAAGAAGTTGCCTTTCGATGATATGCTTTTTGAGTTCCGGTGGATAGGGAATCTGGTAAGTCTTTTGGAGAGAAGCATAGTGTCCATTCGGATCGTATAGAATCTTGCTGTGGAGTAGATTATGCCACATGCAAGTTGTATAGGCATTTTGGGCTTGATGCTGAAAAACAGTTGAGTTTAGTTCTTGTTCAAACGACTCCAGCGAACGATAAATCAACTCGATTTCGATACCGTTGTTTAGTACGCAGTCATCCTCTAACTCCCAAAACTGGTTTCCAATTTCCATATAGGAGCAGTATTTACTCAAAATTTTGAGGCGAATCGCCTCATCAATAGAAGAGTTTAGATAGACATAAACGTCATAGTCAGAATTTTGATCGTAGGCTTGTCCTGCACGAGAACCACCAAGAGCAATAGCTTCTACTTGTTCCAGTTGAGAGAATTCTTTGCAAAGTTCGTGGATCATGATTTTTCTCCTTGCTTTAGGGTTTTAAAGTCATTTTACCAAAAAGTAAAACGTTTGCATAGCATTAAGTTGCTCTTTTTCATTTATAGCAAAAAATGTGAACCCTTGTTTCGAGTTCACATTTCGTTTTTATTCTGCGGCTTGTTGCCAACGTTTTGCTAGCTTATGAGACAAGCTAGAAATAGCAAAGTTAAAGATAAAGTAAATCAAGGCAATCAGGATATAAAGACTGAAGACCTGCTCTGGTTCGAAATAGCGTCCCATGAGAATTTGGCTGGCGCCAAAGAGTTCTTGTAGGGCGATAACAGAGTAGAGAAGACTGGTATCCTTGATCACAGTTACAAACTGAGAAATGATGGCTGGCAGCATTTTACGGATCGCTTGTGGGAGAATGATGTAGTAGAGGATTTGCGCAGAGGTGAATCCTTGCGACATTCCTGCTTCGTACTGGCCCTTGTCCACGGCATTGAGACCGCCTCGGATAATCTCAGCCAAGGCTGCTGAGGTAAAGAGGGTAAAGGCTGTAATACCAGCTGGTGTGGACTTCATCTTAAACACCAAAAAGATGGTGAAAATCCAGAGGAGGTTGGGAACGTTACGTACAAACTCGATATAAATGCTGGAGATGATCCGTAAGATAGGATTTTTCCCATTTCTCATGACGGCTAGTACTGTTCCGATAAGGGTCGAGAGGACGATAGCAATCAGAGAAATGTAGAGGGTTAAGCCAAATCCTTTAAAGATAAAGATTAGGTTATCTGGGGTCAAAACTTCTAAAATAGATTTCATAGTAACCTCCTAAAGTGAATAGGCTTTTTTGTTGGCTTGTTCCATCTTGCGGCCAAACTGGGCAACAGGGAAGCATAGGGCAAAGTAGAGAAGAGCAGCACCTAAAAAGGCTGGAATATAGTTTCCGTTGAGAGCCGACCAAGACTTAGTCACAAACATCAAGTCTACTCCAGAGATGATGGCAACTGTAGAGGTGTTCTTGATGAGGTTGACGATTTGGTTGGTCAAAGGTGGGAGAATGATACGGAAGGCCTGAGGCAAGATAATCAAGCGCATGGCACTGATATAGGTAAAACCTTGCGACAAGGCGGCCTCCATTTGACCGCTAGGAATAGACTGAATCCCTGAACGAATAACCTCAGCAATATAGGCGCCGTGATAGAGTCCCACGCAGAGTACAGCTGTCCAATAAATCGGAATCATGATGGTGTGGTCACTGATAAGAGGCAAACCATAAAAGACGATGACAAACTGCACCAAGAGGGGAGTGTTTTGATAAAATTCGACAAAAATACGAGCCAAAACACGCAAGAATGGGCGCTTGCTAGTTGACATGGCCCCAAAGAAGATGCCCAAAACCATAGCGAGGATAAAGGAACCAACCGCTAGGGCAAGGGTGAAGAGGAAACCATTGAAAAATTGTCCAAAATCCTGAAAATAGGCTGTCCAAGATGATAAATCTGTCATGGGGTGTCCTCCTTAATCTGCAGTATGGCTAGATGGTTTAAGCTTGTAACGGTCATGGAGTTTCTGCAAACTACCATCCTTGCTCCATTTAGTTACCAAGGTATCAAGATAGTCGTTTAGCTCGGTATTTGATTTCTTGGTGACGATACCGTAGTCAGATGGCTTGAAACTATCATCTAGTAGTTCTGTCCGTTTACTAATGTAGCCAGATAGGATAGAACGGTCTACGGAAAAGGCGTCAATACGGTGAGCGTGAAGGGAAGTAATCAATTCTGGATAGGAACCAAGTTCGACGAATTTAAAGGTTAGACCTTTCTTTTTGCCCAGTTCAGTAATCAAGCGCTGGGTGATGGAGCCTTGGGCAACCCCAATCGTTTTTCCGTTTAGGTCCTCAATGCTTTTGATGTTGGCGGATTTATTGACCAAAAAACCAGAAGCATCCGTATAGTAGGGACTGGTGAAGTTGTATAGTTTTTTACGTTCGTCTGTGATGGTGAAGGTTGCGATATCCATGTCGACCTGTTCATTGTCTAGTAGTGGTCCGCGGGTTTGAGCGGTAACTGGAACGTAGCGAACCTTGACTTTGAGTTCGTCTGCAATCATCTTGGCAAGGTCCGTTTCGATACCAGAATAAGTCCCTGTCTTGGGATCCTTGTAGCCAAAATTAGGAACGTCTTGTTTGACACCGACAACTAGTTCGCCTCTTTTTTGAATGTCTGCGACGCTGGTATCAGCCTGAACTGGTTTGGCAGCAGCAAGGCTGAAAAGGCTAATCAATAATGCGGATAAAAAGAATTTCTTTTTCATAGGCGCCTCCTTATTTGACTTTGTCACTTTCGTGGTTGATAATTTTGCTGAGGAATTGTTGGGCACGGGGTTCGCTTGGATTGTCGAAAAAGTCATCGACATCTGTCGTATCCACCAAAACTTCTCCGTCGGCCATAAAGATGATACGGTCAGCAACTTCACGGGCAAAGCCCATTTCGTGGGTAACGATGATCATGTTCATCCCGTCATGTGCCAGTTTTTGCATAACTGCTAGAACATCTCCGATAGTCTCAGGATCAAGAGCAGATGTTGGCTCATCAAAGAGGAGGAGTTCGGGATGCATAGCGAGTCCGCGTGCGATGGCAATCCGTTGTTTTTGTCCACCAGATAGCATGGCTGGATAAGAATCTTTCTTGTCCCACATGTTTACAAATTCCAGATATTTTTGGGCTGTTTTTTCAGCTTCTTTTTTATCAATTCCTAGAACTTTTATGGGCGCTAGTGTCACGTTTTCTAACACTGTTTTATGTGGATAGAGGTTGAAATGTTGGAAAACCATGCCGACTTCCTTACGAAGAGGAACTAAATCTTTCTGGCTGGCACCTGCTACTTGGTGTCCATTGACTAGGAGACTTCCTTTATCAACAGCCTCCAAACCATTAATCGTACGGATAAGAGTAGACTTACCAGAGCCAGAAGGTCCAAGTAGGACAACAACTTGCCCTTTTTCAAAGCGGAGATTGATGTCGCGGAGTGCGTGATAGTCTCCGTAATATTTTTCGACGTTTTTAAATTCTACTAAAGCCATGATAGATCTCCTTTGTGTTAGATTTTATAACATGATTTTACAACAAAAGAATGTTCTTGTCAAATCATATCTGAAAAAAATTCACTAAAATGTTATAAAAAAGCAATCCGGATAGAGAAAATGCCTAAATCATGTTATAATGAAACGATAGAATTCTTAGAAAGAGTGGATGTTTTTTTGATAACTCCTACTTATGAATGGCAGTTTGCCCCGCAGGTTGAAGATGCGGATTTTACAAAGATAGCCAAGAAGGCTGGGTTGGGTCCTGAGGTGGCTCGCTTATTATTTGAAAGAGGGATTCAGGACGAAGAAAGTCTAAAGAAGTTTTTAGAACCTTCTTTAGAGGACTTACATGATCCCTATCTGCTCAATGATATGGATAAGGCAGTAGAACGGATTCGTCAGGCCATTGAAGAAGGGGAAAATATTCTCATCTATGGAGACTACGATGCGGATGGTATGACTTCAGCTTCTATTGTTAAGGAAAGTTTGGAACAGCTTGGTGCAGAGTGCCGTGTTTATCTGCCAAATCGCTTTACCGATGGCTATGGTCCCAATGCCAGTGTCTATAAATACTTTATCGAGCAAGAGGGGATTTCCTTAATTGTGACGGTGGATAATGGAGTTGCTGGTCACGAGGCCATTGAACTGGCCCAGTCTATGGGAGTGGATGTCATTGTGACTGACCATCATTCCATGCCGGAAACCCTGCCAGCTGCCTATGCCATTGTCCATCCTGAACATCCAGATGCGGACTATCCTTTCAAACAGTTGGCTGGTTGTGGAGTGGCTTTCAAGCTAGCTTGCGCCCTTTTAGAAGAAGTGCAAGTGGAGCTACTCGATTTGGTAGCCATCGGAACTATTGCCGATATGGTGAGCTTGACGGATGAAAACCGTATCTTGGTCCAATATGGTCTGGAAATGTTGGGACATACTCAGCGTATTGGCCTACAAGAAATGCTAGATATGGCTGGGATTGCTGCGAATGAAGTGACAGAAGAAACGGTTGGCTTTCAGATTGCCCCTCGTTTAAATGCCTTAGGCCGCTTGGACGATCCCAATCCCGCCATTGATTTGCTGACTGGATTTGATGATGAGGAAGCTCACGAGATTGCCCTTATGATTCATCAAAAAAACGAAGAGCGTAAGGAAGTCGTCCAGTCTATCTATGAAGAAGCTAAGACCATGGTGGATCCTGAAAAGCAGGTCCAAGTTTTGGCTAAGGAAGGCTGGAATCCTGGCGTTCTGGGTATCGTTGCTGGTCGTTTGTTGGAAGAACTAGGGCAGACAGTCATCGTTCTTAACATAGAGAACGGTTGTGCCAAGGGCAGTGCTCGTAGCGTGGAAGCTGTCGATATTTTTGAGGCTCTGGATCCCCATCGAGACCTCTTTATCGCCTTTGGCGGCCATGCTGGTGCAGCAGGGATGACGCTAGAGGTTGAGAAACTCTCAGATTTATCCCAGGTTTTGGAAGATTATGTCCGTGAAAAAGGTGCAGATGCTAGTGCTAAGAACAAGTTAAATCTAGATGAAGAGTTGGATTTGGAGACACTTAGCTTAGAAACGGTTAAAAGTTTTGACCGTTTGGCACCTTTTGGAATGGACAATCAGAAACCTGTCTTTTATATCAAGGATTTTCAGGTCGAAAGTGCCCGTACTATGGGGGCAGGCAATGCCCACCTCAAACTAAAAATTTCCAAGGGTGAGGCGAGTTTTGAAGTGGTAGCCTTCGGAAAAGGTAGATGGGCGACAGAGTTTGCTCAAACCAAGAATCTAGAATTGGCAGTCACCCTGTCTGTCAATCAATGGAATGGCCAAACTGCCCTCCAGTTGATGATGGTAGATGCGCGTGTGGAAGGTGTGCAACTCTTTAACATTCGTGGGAAGAACGTAGCCCTGCCAGAAGGGGTTCCAGTCTTGGATTTCTCTGGAGAGGTGCCAGATTTAGCGACTAGTGAAGCGGTTGTTGTGAAAAATATTCCGGAAGATATTACTTTGCTTAAGGCCATTTTTCAGAAACAACATTTCTCTGCTGTCTATTTCAAAAATGACATTGATAAAGCCTACTATCTGACAGGCTATGGGACTAGAGAACAGTTTGCTAAATTGTATAAGACTATTTACCAGTTCCCAGAGTTTGATATTCGCTACAAGCTAAAGGATTTGGCGGCTTATCTCAATATCCAACAAATCTTGCTGGTCAAGATGATTCAAGTATTTGAGGAGCTAGATTTTGTGACAATCAAAGATGGTGTCATGACAGTCAATAAAGAAGCGCCGAAAAGGGAAATTGCTGAAAGTCAGATTTACCAAAATCTCAAACAAACCGTCAAAGATCAAGAAATAATGGCACTGGGGACAGTGCAAGAAATGTATGATTTTTTAATGGAGTTATAGATGGAAAGGGACTGAGATGACCTATCTCAGTCTCTTTTTGTCGGATAAATGCTTGCTGTGGGAGTGGTTGATTAGATAGTCTTTTGGATGGTTTGCTGATGTAAAGATTGGGGAAATGATTCATTTTTTATTCTCTTCTATCACTTTATACGATGTCTGCTTTTAAACCTTATGTAGTAAAAGTATAAATTTTTGTAACAGGACTAAAATATAACTCTAAACGAACTGACATGTAAATTAGGTATGATTTCCTTATCAATAGAAAATAGGGAGAACATAGTTATGAAAAAAACAGTTACGAAACTGACTCTTGGTTTGACTTCTACCGCTATTTTGGCTACAGTTGGGGCTCAAACGGTTCATGCGAACTCTTACGTTGTCCAAGACGGTGATTCATTTTATGCCATTGCAACTGCAAACGGCATGGATCTGCATGAGTTGGCAGCTTTGAATGGAAAAACCATCTTTGACACTATCCACCCAGGCGATGTATTGGAAGTGAGTGGTTTCGCTCAGGCTAGCTCTACCTACAGTGCTCCAGCTAGTACTGCGAATGTGGTATCAGATACAGAGGATGTTGTCGAAAAGACTCCGACAAACTATGGAAACTCTTATCCTGTTGGTCAGTGTACATGGGGCGTGAAAGAATTGGCTCCTTGGGCAAGCAACTGGTGGGGAAATGCAAACACTTGGGCAATCTACGCGAGTGCTCAAGGCTATAAGACAGGAAGTGTTCCAGTAGTAGGAGCAATCGCCGTTTGGGATGGTGGTGAATATGGACACGTTGCTTATGTAACAGATGTTCAAAGTGAAAACTCTATCCAGGTATTGGAAGCAAACTACAGACGTCAAAAGCAGATTGCGAATTACCGTGGCTTCTTTAATCCTCATGAATTTTTAGGTAACGTCACTTATATCTATCCAAACTAAAGATGAAAAAAAGATTTAGAATTTCTAAGTCTTTTTTCTTTTTGAAGAAATCTCCTATCAGTATCCTCCATCTTAGTGGCTAATTGCTGAAAATTTTTTAGATTTTGTAGCGAACAGGCAATTCTCGCTTTTGGACGTAGATAAACCATGTCTTTGAAAAAAATAGTTTTCAAGTCGAGAGGCGAAGGGCAAGAATTTAACTTGTTTTGAACTAAAAGAGAAATTTAGAGTTCGAGAAAGGTATCTGAAATCAAATTGATTAAGAAATCCATATTTTTGGTGGTACAATCGTTCCATTATCTTAGATGAAGCTTCCAAAAGAGAAGTCAAAGTAAAAGAATTCGATTCACAGTAGTGACTAATCTCTAGTTAAAAACCTATCTTCGTTTTGAAAATAATCAAAAAAATGGTATAATGGTAGGAAAAGATTCGGCTGAGAGTTTGAGAACTTTTAGAATAAGAGGGTGAATTCACCCTATAATCAAGATAAATGAAGTTTCGGAGGAAAAATGAGTAATATTAGTTTAACAACACTAGGTGGTGTACGAGAAAATGGGAAAAATATGTACATCGCTGAAATCGATGGTTCTATTTTTGTTTTGGATGCAGGGCTTAAATACCCTGAAAATGAACAACTAGGGGTAGATGTCGTTATTCCAAATATGGACTACCTTTTTGAAAATAGCGACCGTATCGCTGGGGTCTTCTTGACCCACGGACATGCGGATGCCATTGGTGCTCTGCCTTATCTTTTGGCAGAGGCTAAGGTGCCTGTGTTTGGTTCTGAGTTGACCATTGAGTTGGCCAAACTCTTTGTCAAAGGAAATGATACGGTTAAGAAATTCAATGACTTCCATGTGATTGATGAAGATACAGAGATCGACTTTGGAGGGACTGTGGTTTCCTTCTTCCGTACAACTCACTCTATCCCAGAAAGTTTGGGAGTAGTCCTGAAAACAGCTGAAGGTAGCATTGTTTACACAGGGGACTTCAAGTTTGACCAGACAGCTAGTGAATCCTATGCGACGGATTTTGCTCGTTTGGCAGAAATCGGTCGTGATGGTGTCTTGGCTCTTCTCAGTGATTCAGCCAATGCAGACAGCAATATCCAAGTGGCAAGTGAGAGTGAAGTTGGAGAGGAGATTACCCAGACCATTGCAGACTGGGAAGGTCGTATCATCGTTGCGGCTGTTGCCAGCAACCTTTCTCGTATCCAGCAGGTTTTTGATGCTGCAGCAGATACCGGTCGTCGAGTTGTTTTGACTGGATTTGATATTGAAAATATCGTCCGCACTGCGATTCGTCTCAAAAAATTATCTCTAGCTAATGAAAGTCTCTTGATTAAACCAAAAGAAATGTCTCGTTTTGAAGACCATGAGTTGATTATCCTTGAGACGGGTCGTATGGGTGAACCTATTAATGGACTCCGTAAGATGTCCATTGGACGCCACCGTTATGTGGAAATCAAAGATGGGGACTTGGTCTATATCGTAACGACTCCATCTATCGCCAAAGAAGCTGTCATGGCGCGTGTGGAAAATATGATCTACCAAGCTGGTGGTGTAGTGAAGCTGATTACCCAAAGCTTGCGAGTATCTGGACACGGGAATGCGCGTGATCTGCAGTTGATGATTAATCTCTTGCAACCCAAGTATCTCTTCCCTATCCAAGGGGAATACCGTGAGTTGGATGCGCATGCCAAGGCTGCCATGGCAGTGGGGATGTTGCCAGAGCGTATTTTTATCCCTAAAAAGGGAACAACCATGTCCTACGAACACGGGGATTTTGTTCCTGCTGGTGGAGTTTCTGCAGGTGATGTCTTGATTGATGGAAATGCCATCGGAGATGTTGGAAATGTTGTCCTTCGTGACCGTAAAGTCTTGTCAGAGGACGGGATTTTCATCGTTGCCATTACCGTAAATAGACGTGAGAAAAAAATCATCGCCAAGGCGCGAGTTCACACGCGTGGATTTGTTTATCTCAAGAAGAGCCGCGATATTCTCCGTGAAAGCTCAGAATTGATTAACCAAATCGTGGAAGACTATCTCCAAGGTGAAGATTTCGACTGGGCTGATCTCAAAGGTAAGGTCCGTGATGGCTTGACCAAGTACCTCTTTGACCAAACTAAACGTCGTCCAGCAATCCTGCCAGTCGTGATGGAAGCCAAATAATAAGCAGCATACCTACAGAAAAAGTCGAAATTCGGCTTTTTCTTATAGAATAGTAAAAGGAGACAACCATGGCAGTTATGAATATCGAGTATTACTCTGAAGTTTTGGATATGGAGTGGGGCGTTACAGTACTCTATCCAGATGCTAGTCGGGTGACTGAACCAGATTGCATAGATATTCCTGTTCTTTATCTTTTGCATGGAATGTCAGGAAATCAAAATAGCTGGCTCAAACGTACCAATGTCGAACGCTTGTTGCGGGGAACCAATCTCATTGTTATCATGCCCAATACTAGCAATGGCTGGTACACTGATACCCAGTATGGTTTTGACTACTTTACAGCTCTAGCAGAAGAGTTGCCTCAGGTAATGAAACGTTTCTTCCCCAATATGACCAGCAAGCGAGAAAAGACCTTCATTGCAGGCCTCTCCATGGGTGGCTATGGTTCCTTCAAGCTGGCTCTCGCAACCGATCGTTTTTCTCATGCGGCTAGTTTTTCAGGTGCGCTCAGTTTTCAGGAATTTTCTCCTGAAAGTCAGGATTTGGGCTCTCTTGCCTACTGGCGAGGAGTTTTTGGAGAAATCAAAGATTGGACAGCTAGCCCTCATTCGCTTGAAAGTATCGCTGCGAAATCGGATAAAAAAACCAAACTATGGGCTTGGTGTGGGGAGCAAGACTATCTATACTCTGCCAATAATCTCGCAGTGAAAAACCTCAAAAAACTAGGTTTTGAGGTTACCTATAGTCATAGTTCAGGTAAGCACGAGTGGTACTACTGGGAAAAGCAATTGGAGCGTTTTTTGGCTACTCTACCAATTGACTTTGTCTTGGAAGAACGCTTATCTTAGTTTTAGGTTTCTTTCAGCTTTCTTCAGTAAAATAGAGAATCTATCTTGATCAAGGAGAATGTGATTTCGAGATAGGTTCTTATTTTTATGAAAGGTGTAGCGTCATGTTCTGGATTATTCGATTATTTTTCCGATTTCTTTTGGGAATTTGGCGTTTCTTCTGGCGTCTGGTTTGGACTGTGGTTATTTTACTACTCATTGCTTTTGGAGTGGTTTGGTATCTGTCTGGTGATTTTCATTCTGCGGTCAATCAGGTTGAAAAAATGAGCCAGATTGGTCAAGGTGGCTGGAATCAATGGCAGGAGACGGGAACGCTGGAAGTCTTGTCTCAGACAGACAGTCACCAACATGCAGAAGGCAAGTGGCTCAGGCCTCAGCTCGCATTTATATTGAGCCTCAAATGGATGAGACCTTCCAAGGTGCCTATGCAGAAGCCATAAAAAACTGGAATCAAACGGGAGCCTTTACCTTTGAGGTGGTTGCGGATCCTAGTCAGGCAGATATTGTAGCAAGTGAAATGAATGATGGATCGACCGCTGTAGCAGGTCAAGCCGAGAGTCAAACCAATTTGTTAACCAATCAATTTATATCTGTAACGGTTCGCCTGAATCACTTTTATCTATCCAATCCAAACTATGGTTATTCTTATGAACGGATCGTGCACACGGCGGAGCACGAGCTGGGGCATGCCATCGGATTGGATCATACCAACGAAACTTCTGTCATGCAGCCAGCAGGTTCCTATTATGGGATTCAGCCTCAGGATGTAATCAAAGTAATAGAATTGTATGTAGGTAATTGATAGATGAGTAGCTTAATTTGCTTGTTAAAAAGCTAATTCAACGAGTTTTATACTACTCGTTTTGTTAAGAAAGATTTTCTAAATGACATATTCCACCTTGTTTCTTCGAACTATTTATAGAACGAGTGACTGTTATTTAGTCTCTATAATTGGAGATTTTTGAAGATTATTTTTCTTTATTTTTTTAAAAAAAAATAGTAAAATAGGATTCATATTAGTAGAAAATGGAAAGTACATGTATTATTATCGAGTTGGTATTTCCGCTGAAGAACATGATGGCTTTGTTAGACGTAGTTCGTTAGTGAATCTATTGCAAAGTAGTGCTTGGGCAAGTGTAAAAAGTGAATGGGAAAATGAAAGAGTTGGATTTTATAGTGATAATAAAATAGTGGCGGTAGCTAGTTTACTTTATAGATCTTTACCCTTTGGTTTTACAATGTGCTATATTGCCAGAGGTCCAATTATGGATTATACGGACCAATCTTTGATGGATTTTGTATTTTCTTCACTTAAAACGATTGCAAAGAAAAAACGAGCACTTTTTATTAAAATCGATCCAGCACTTTGTTTGAGTAAAACTTATAATGACAATCAAGTTTATGATTGCTCAGAGAAAACTCTAGAAACGCTAAATTATTTGCAAAAACTAGGTTTTATTTGGTCTGGTCAGACAAGTGAAATGGTTGATACTATTCAGCCTCGTATACAGGCAAAAGTGTATAAAGAAAATTTTGATGAGAAGTACCTACCAAAATCGGCGAGACAAGCTATTCGAACTGCACAAAACAAAGGAATAAATACTCAGTTTGGTGGAATTGAATTATTAGAATTATTTTCTTTTCTAATGAAGAAGACGGAGGCAAGAAAAAGTATTCATTTGCGGAATGAAGCCTACTATCGAAATTTGCTATTGTCTTTTCCAGACCATGCTTATATAACATTATCTACACTTGATTTGTCAAATCGATTGAATATTTTAGAAAAACAAAGAGATCAGAATCAAAAAATTCTAGAATCCTTATCAGATACTGTTAAGTCTTCGAAATATCAAAGTAGGCTACAAGAAAGCGAAAGGTTGAATGAAGAAATTCTATTTTTGGAGAAGCATATTTCTTCAGGTGTTCAAGTTGCTCCCTTATCAGCCACTTTGACTTTGGAATTTGGGCAGACATCTGTAAATTTATATGCAGGAATGGATGTAGAATTTAGACGTTATAATGCCCCAATTTTAACATGGTATCGAACACTACAACGTGCATTCGAAAGAGGTTCTCTCTGGCAAAATCTAGGGGGTGTTGAACATACAAGAGATGGTGGACTTTATCGTTTTAAAGCTAATTTTAATCCAACTATTGAGGAATATTTAGGAGAGTTAACTCTGCCGATTCATCCTATGTATCCGTTAATAAATCTCCTATTTAATCTTCGAAAAAAATATCATAGAAAGTAAATGTATGACACTAACTGTACTTACTAAAGAAGACTTTCGCATTTATTCAGAATCAATTAATTCCCGTTCATTTTTACAATCAACAAATGGGAGAATTGTTAGAGAAACGAGGAGCAACAGTGACCTATTTAGCTCTAAAGCATACAGAGACTATTCAGGTTGCTGCAATGGTTTATAGTTTGCCAATGACAGGTGGACTGCACATGGAAATCAATTCTGGTCCAATTTATAGCAATGCAACTTATCTAAAGGAATTTTACAAAGATCTCCAAGCGTATGCCAAACAACATGGGGTTCTGGAGTTGATTGTCAAACCTTACGATACTTTTCAAAGTTTTGATAGTAATGGTAATCCAGTGACGGAGGAGCAACAAGAAATTATTCACTGTTTGACGAATCTAGGATATTATCATGATGGTTTACAGACTGGTTACCCAGGTGGGGAACCTGATTGGTTATATGTCAAGAACTTAGAAGGGATCACAGAGGAAAATTTAATTCGATCTTTTAGTAAAAAGGGAAAACCTTTGGTTAAGAAAGCTAGAAGTTTTGGCATTCAATTGAGACGATTAAAACGAGATGAATTATCTATTTTTAAAGATATTACTGCTACGACATCAAAAAGAAGAGAATACAGTGATAAAAGTTTAGAATATTACGAACATTTTTATGATGCATTTGGAGACCGGGCTGAATTTATGGTTGCGACTTTAAATTTTCAAGATTATCTTTCTCAACTGGAGAAAAATCAAGAAAATTTATACAAAAAAATAGCAGATTTTGATGCGGCGCTAAGAAAATCTCCTGATTCAGCTCAGAAGAAAAAAGAGCATAAAGAATTGCTACATCAATTTGAAACTTTTGAGGTTCGTAAAGCAGAAGCACGTAAATTGATAGTCAAGTATGGGGAACAAAAGGTTGTATTAGCTGGTAGTCTTTTTATCTATATGCCTCAAGAAAGTACCTATCTTTTTAGTGGCTCTTACACGGAATTTAATAAGTTCTATGCACCAGCATTGCTTCAAGAGCATGTTATGTTAGAGAGTATAAAGCGTGGAATTCCTATTTATAATTTCTTAGGGATTCAAGGAATATTTGATGGAAGTGATGGTGTTCTTCGCTTTAAGCAAAACTTTAATGGCTATATTGTAAGGAAGGCGGGAACTTTCCGTTATTATCCTTCTCCTCTCAAGTATAGAATTATTTGTCTAATAAAAAGGATGTTAGGCCGATAAATACGGCTACCCCAAAAGGTTAGTTTTTGTATAACTTTTGGAGTGTAGTTCTGTGCTTCTTTTTTCTGTGTTCTATTTAAGTCAAAAATCTTTTGATGTACATAAAAGGGAAAATCTAGGAAGTAGTATAGAAATTTTACTTATACAAAGAATATTAGGGTATCCGATAAATCTATACCGACACCAACGAAACTTCTGTAATGCAACCAGCAGGTTCCTACTATGGGATTCAGCCCCAGGATGTGACAGCTGTTCAAGAACTTTATACCAGTAGCGACTAGCTGAAGTCGGTGTAATCTAAAATGAAATCCAAGCTCCTCCATCAAGTAATCGGTGGGGCTTTTTGTTCGTCCTGTCACGGCCTTTTTGCTATAATGGAACTATGAATAACTTGATCAAATCAAAACTGGAGCTCTTGCCGACTAGTCCTGGATGCTACATTCACAAGGATAAAAATGGCACTATTATCTATGTAGGAAAGGCTAAAAATCTTCGCAATCGCGTGCGGTCCTATTTTCGTGGAAGTCATGATACCAAGACGGAAGCTCTGGTATCTGAAATTGTGGATTTTGAATTTATCGTCACTGAGTCCAATATTGAGGCCCTACTGCTGGAAATAAATCTTATCAAGGAAAATCAGCCCAAGTACAATATCATGCTCAAGGATGATAAGTCTTATCCCTTCATCAAAATCACCAATGAGCGTTATCCTCGTTTGATTATCACCCGTCAGGTCAAAAAGGACGGTGGTCTTTATTTTGGACCTTATCCCGATGTGGGGGCAGCAAATGAAATCAAGCGACTACTGGATCGGATTTTTCCTTTTCGGAAATGTACCAACCCGCCTTCAAAGGTTTGTTTTTACTACCATATTGGCCAGTGTATGGCCCACACCATCTGTAAAAAAGATGAGGCCTATTTCAAGTCCATGGCTCAGGAGGTTTCTGATTTCCTAAAAGGGCAGGATGATAAAATCATCGATGACCTCAAGGGCAAGATGGCATCCGCAGCACAGAGTATGGAGTTTGAACGTGCGGCGGAATACCGTGACCTGATTCAGGCCATTGGAACACTTCGGACCAAGCAACGGGTTATGGCCAAGGATCTCCAAAATCGTGACGTCTTTGGCTACTATGTGGATAAGGGCTGGATGTGTGTTCAGGTTTTCTTTGTACGTCAAGGAAAACTCATCGAGCGGGATGTCAATCTCTTCCCCTACTACAACGATCCGGATGAGGATTTTTTGACCTATGTGGGGCAGTTTTATCAAGAAAAATCTCACCTGGTTCCCAATGAAGTGTTGATACCGCGGGATATTGATGAAGAAGCCGTTAAGGCCTTGGTGGATACCAAGATTCTCAAACCTCAGCGTGGTGAGAAAAAACAGCTGGTCAATCTAGCCATAAAAAATGCCCGTGTTAGTCTGGAGCAGAAGTTCAATCTGCTAGAAAAATCTGTTGAAAAGACCCAAGGAGCTATTGAAAATCTGGGACGCTTGCTCCAAATCCCGACCCCAGTCCGCATCGAATCCTTCGATAACTCTAATATCATGGGAACCAGTCCTGTTTCAGCTATGGTGGTCTTTGTCAACGGTAAACCGAGTAAAAAAGACTACCGTAAGTACAAGATAAAAACGGTTGTCGGTCCAGATGATTATGCCAGTATGAGAGAAGTCATTCGCAGACGTTATGGCCGAGTTCAACGTGATGGTCTAACCCCGCCAGATTTGATTGTCATTGATGGGGGACAAGGTCAAGTCAATATTGCTAAGAAGGTCATCCAAGAGGAGCTGGGTTTGGATATCCCAATTGCTGGTCTGCAAAAGAATGATAAGCATCAAACCCATGAACTGCTCTTTGGAGATCCACTGGAAGTGGTAGAGTTATCTCGCAATTCTCAGGAATTTTTCCTGCTCCAACGCATCCAAGATGAGGTTCACCGCTTTGCTATCACCTTCCACCGGCAACTGCGCTCAAAAAATTCTTTTTCTTCACAACTGGATGGGATTGACGGTCTGGGCCCTAAACGCAAACAGAATCTCATGAAGCATTTTAAATCTCTCACTAAAATCAAGGAAGCCAGTGTGGATGAAATTGTCGAAGTTGGGGTGCCAAGAGCAGTCGCAGAAGCTGTTCAGAGAAAGTTGAATCATCAGGAAGAAGTGGAGTTGGCTCAAGTGGCGGAAGAGAGAGTAGATTATCAAATAGAAGGAGAACACAATGAATCATAAAATTGCAATTTTATCAGATATTCATGGCAATGCGACGGCGCTAGAAGCAGTGATTGCAGATGCTAAAACTCAAGGAGCCAGTGAATATTGGCTCATGGGAGACATTTTCCTCCCTGGTCCAGGTGCAAATGACTTGGTCGCTCTGTTAAAGGAACTTCCTATCACGGCAAGTGTTCGAGGCAATTGGGATGATTGTGTCCTTGAGGCTTTAGATGGGCAATATGGCTTGGAAGACCCACAGGAAGTCCAGCTCTTGCGTATGACGCAGTATTTGATGGAGCGAATGGATCCTGCAACGATTGACTGGCTACAAAGCTTACCTATGCTAGAAAAGAGAGAAGTTGACGGACTGCGTTTTTCTCTTTCTCATAATTTGCCAAATAAGAACTATGGTGGTGACTTGCTAGTTGAGAATGATACAGAGAAATTTGACCAACTCCTAGATGATGAAGTTGATGTGGCAGTCTATGGTCATGTTCACAAGCAGTTGCTTCGTTATGGCAGTCAAGGGCAACAAATCATCAATCCAGGTACCATTGGTATGCCTTATTTTAATTGGGAAAAGTTAAAAAATCACCGTGCCCAATATGCCGTGATAGAAGTGGAAGATGGGGAATTGGTAAATATTCTATTCCGAAAAGTTGCTTATGACTATGAAGCAGAGTTAGAATTGGCCAAGTCCAAGGGTCTTCCTTTTATCGAAATGTATGAAGAACTACGTCGAGATGACAACTATCGGGGGCACAATCTAGAACTCTTAGCTAGTTTAATTGAAAAGCATGGGTATGTAGAGGATGTGAAGAAATTTTTGGAGGCTATAAAGTCAGAATATAAGGTAGACTAGTTTCTTTACCCCCTTGAAAAATAGTTGGTACTGGATGAGGGGAAACCTGATTTTAATGATAAGTTTAAAACCATTGCTTCATCCGTGTTCCAATTTCTTTCTATGAAAAATCTCTGCAAGCTCTTTCAAAATATGGTAGAATGGATGCAGTAGAATTAGAAAAGGAAATCGATTATGAAATTTCTTGAATTAAATAAAAAACGTCATGCGACTAAGCATTTTACTGATAAACCGGTAGATCCCAAAGATGTGCGTACGGCTATCGAAATCGCAACCTTGGCCCCAAGTGCCCATAACAGCCAGCCATGGAAGTTTGTGGTGGTTCGTGAGAAAAATGCTGAATTGGCAAAATTAGCTTATGGTTCGAACTTTGAGCAGGTATCATCAGCGCCAGTGACCATTGCCTTGTTTACAGATACAGATCTTGCCAAACGTGCCCGCAAGATTGCCCGAGTTGGTGGTGCAAAGAATTTCTCAGAAGAGCAACTTCAATATTTCATGAAGAATTTGCCTGCCGAGTTTGCGCGTTACAGTGAACAACAAGTCAGCGACTACCTAGCACTCAATGCAGGTTTGGTTGCCATGAATTTGGTTTTGGCTCTGACAGACCAGGGAATCGGTTCTAACATTATTCTTGGTTTTGACAAATCAAAAGCCAATGAAGTTTTGGATATCGAAGACCGTTTCCGCCCAGAACTCTTGATTACAGTGGGTTACACAGACGAAAAATTGGAACCAAGCTATCGCTTGCCAGTAGATGAAATCATCGAGAAAAGATAGAAGGAAGAAAAAATGACAGCAATTGATTTTACAGCAGAAGTAGAAAAACGCAAAGAAGACCTCTTGGCTGACTTGTTTAGCCTTTTGGAAATCAACTCAGAACGTGATGATAGCAAGGTTGATGCTGAGCATCCATTTGGACCTGGTCCAGTAAAAGCCTTGGAGAAATTCCTTGAAATCGCAGCCCGCGATGGCTACCCAACTAAAAATGTCGATAACTATGCAGGACATTTTGAGTTTGGTGATGGAGAAGAAGTTCTCGGAATCTTTGCCCATATGGACGTGGTACCAGCTGGTAGCGGTTGGGATACAGACCCTTATACACCAACTATCAAAGACGGTCGCCTCTACGCGCGTGGTGCTTCTGATGACAAGGGACCTACAACAGCTTGTTACTATGGCTTGAAAATCATCAAAGAATTGGGCCTTCCAACTTCTAAGAAAGTTCGCTTTATCGTGGGAACAGACGAAGAATCTGGCTGGGCAGACATGGACTACTACTTTGAACATGTAGGACTTGCGAAACCAGACTTTGGTTTCTCACCTGACGCTGAATTCCCTATCATCAATGGTGAAAAAGGAAACATCACAGAATACCTTCACTTTGCAGGTGAAAATACAGGTGCAGCTCGTCTTCACAGTTTCACAGGTGGATTGCGTGAAAACATGGTACCTGAGTCAGCAACGGCACTCGTTTCAGGTGATTTGGCTGACTTGCAAGAGAAACTAGATGCCTTTGTTGCAGAACACAAACTCAGAGGAGAAATCCAAGAAGAAAACGGTCAGTACAAGGTTACTATTATCGGTAAATCAGCTCACGGTGCTATGCCTGCATCAGGTGTCAACGGTGCAACTTATCTTGCCCTCTTCCTCAGCCAATTTGACTTTGCGGGACCTGCTAAAGACTATCTTGAGATTGCTGGTAAGATTCTTTTGAATGACCACGAAGGTAAAAACTTGAAAGTAGCTCATGTGGATGAAAAGATGGGTGCCCTTTCTATGAATGCGGGTGTCTTCCGCTTCGACGAGGCAAGTGCTGACAATACTATTGCCCTTAACTTCCGTTATCCAAAAGGAACAAGTCCAGAACAAATCAAGTCAATCCTTGAAAACTTGCCAGTTGTTTCTGTTAGCTTGTCTGAACATGGACACACACCTCACTATGTGCCAATGGAAGATCCACTTGTTCAAACCTTGTTGAATGTCTATGAAAAACAAACTGGACTTCAAGGTCATGAGCAAGTCATCGGTGGTGGAACCTTTGGTCGCTTGCTGGAACGTGGGGTTGCCTACGGTGCTATGTTCCCGGACTCAATCGATACCATGCACCAAGCCAATGAATTTATCGCCTTGGACGATCTCTTCCGAGCAGCAGCAATTTATGCAGAAGCTATTTATGAATTGATCAAATAATACTCAATGAAAATCAAAAAGCAAACTAGGAAGCTAGCCGCAGGCTGTACTTGAGTACGGCAAGGTGAAGCTGACGTGGTTTGAATTTGATTTTCGAAGAGTATAAAACGATAGAAGTCTGAGATTCTAATCTTGGACTTCTTTTTGGAGGGAAAACAGATGTCTCAAATCGAAAGAATCAAGCAAGCCATTATGGCAGATCCACAGAATACCAGCTATACCGAACGCGGAATAGAGCCACTCTTTGCAGCGCCAAAGACAGCTCGCATCAATATTGTCGGTCAGGCTCCTGGACTTAAAACACAAGAAGCTGGGATTTATTGGAAGGATAAGAGTGGCGATCGCTTGCGTGAGTGGCTAGGTGTGGATGAGGACACCTTTTACAACTCAGGTTATTTCGCAGTATTGCCCATGGATTTCTACTTTCCGGGGCATGGCAAGTCAGGTGATCTTCCACCTCGTACAGGTTTCGCAGAAAAATGGCATCCAGAGCTCTTGAAGGAATTACCCGATATTCAGTTAACCCTCTTGATTGGCCAATATGCCCAAGCCTACTATTTACAGGATAAAATCAGTGGCAAGGTGACAGAGCGGGTAAAACATTACCAGAACTATCTGCCAACCTATTTTCCTCTGGTTCACCCCTCACCGCGAAATCAAATCTGGATGGCTAAGAATCCTTGGTTTGAGTCAGAAGTGGTGCCCGATTTGAAAAAAAGAATTAAAACGATTTTATAGTCAATGAAAATCAAAGAGCAAACTAGGAAGCTAGCTACAGGCTGCTCAAAGTACAGCTTTGAGGTTGCAGATACAACTGACGAAGTCAGCTCAAAACACTGTTTTGCGGTTGTGGATAGAACTGACGAAGTCAGTAACCATACCTACGGTAAGGTGAAGCTGACGTGGTTTGAAGAGATTTTCGAAGAGTATTAGGAGAAAAAGAATGAAAGAAATAGCCTTTGATGCATTTTACCAGCTTTATCAAAATGAGCAACTTTCTCTAGTGGACGTGAGAGAAGTAGAAGAGTTTCAGACGCTTCATTTAGAAGGTGCTCAGAACCTACCACTTAGTCAATTGGCTGATACTTATGATCAATTGGACAAGGACCTCTTGTATTATGTCATTTGTAAATCTGGGATGAGGTCAGCGCGTGCTTGTCAATTTCTAGCTGAACAGGGTTATGACGTTATCAATGTCCAAGGTGGAGTGACGGCCTTTGAAAATCTTTAAACCTCTATAGCGATAGAACCTAGTCTTCCCTTGCTCGATTCCAACTGAGTGAGGGATTTTGTTTTTAGATAATTCTTATTTTTAAAAATATTGAAAACATTCAATGATTAATTTTGGATGCTTTTTTCAAAGTCCTAATCATGGTATACTAGGTCAGTATTTTAGAAATATGAAGGAGATTTTTATGGCTAAAAAAGGTGCCCTAACAGGCTTGCTCCTGTTTGGAATATTTTTTGGTGCGGGAAACTTGATTTTTCCACCTTCTCTAGGTGCCCTATCTGGAGAACAGTTTCTTCCTGCCATCGCAGGTTTTGTCTTTTCAGGTGTCGGTATTGCCGTCTTGACACTTATCATCGGAACGCTCAATCCTAAAGGATACATTTATGAGATTTCTAAGAAAATCTCACCTTGGTTTGCGACTCTTTATCTTGCAGTCCTCTATCTATCGATTGGCCCATTCTTTGCCATTCCACGTACAGCAACAACAGCTTATGAGGTCGGTATCAGCCCTCTCTTGTCTGAAGCAAATAAAGGCCTAGTATTGATTATCTTTACCGTGCTTTACTTTGCCGCAGCCTATCTGATTTCACTCAATCCATCAAAGATTTTGGACCGTATCGGACGAATCTTGACACCAGTCTTTGCTTTGTTGATCGTTATCTTAGTTGTACTAGGTGCTTTTAAATATGGTGGAACAAGTCCCCAAGTAGCTTCAGAAGCCTATCAAGCATCTGCTTTTGGTACAGGTTTCCTAGAAGGCTATAATACCCTGGATGCCCTAGCCTCAGTGGCCTTCAGTGTCATCGCTGTTCAAACCTTGAAACAACTTGGATTCTCAAGTAAGAAAGAATACATCTCAACTATTTGGGTGGTTGGTATTGTTGTAGCTCTTGCCTTCAGTGCTCTCTATATTGGTCTAGGATTCCTTGGAAATCACTTCCCAGTTCCGGCAGAAGTCATGAAGGGTGGAACTCCAGGTGTTTATATCTTGTCACAAGCAACTCAAGAAATCTTTGGTTCAACGGCTCAACTCTTCCTTGCTGTCATGGTAACTGTAACCTGTTTCACAACGACAGTTGGCTTGATTGTCTCTACAGCAGAGTTCTTTAACGGACGTTTCCCACAAATCAGCTACAAGGTCTATGCAACTGCCTTTACCTTGATTGGATTTGCCATTGCTAATCTTGGTCTTGATGCGATTATCAAGTACTCAATTCCAGTACTGGTTATCTTGTATCCAATCACTATTGCCGTTGTGATGATTGTGATTGTTAATAAGTTTGTACCTCTATCAAAACCGGGTATGCAACTAACAATGGGAGTCGTCACAGCAATCGCTGTTGCAAGTGTTCTTGGAAGCTCCTTTAAGATTGAGTTTCTAGCAAATCTTGTGAATGCTTTGCCTTTTGCTAAGGCTTCTCTCCCATGGTTGGTGCCAGCTATCATCGGGATCTTGCTTTCCTTGGTCCTTCCGAACAAGCAAGAAAGCGATGTTTTTGAAATGGAATAAAAAAACTTGGCCTTGGCCAAGTTTTTTCTATTAATCTTAGTTGGTTTTTTCAGTGTAACCAGATTCTTCAAGCATTTTCTTCGAAGCTGCATAACTTATACGGTTTCCAAAGCCAGAAAATTCGTTCGGCATTGCTTTTTTTAGGTCAGCAAGAGTTGCAACAGTCATGTCAACTTCCATACTTAGAATAACTTTTTCGTCTTTGATTTCAATTTTTTGTGTTACCCCTTTGACACCCTCATAACCTTTATAAGTATCCTCAACAATTTCTTTAATGGCTTCTGCTGTATTATCAAGTTTAGCAGGATCAAAAACATTATAAACTGTTTGTTTTAGAATGTCGTCTCCTTTTACGGTATAAGCTAAGGTAGACTCAATACCAGGCTTGCTGTTGTGAACAAAGGTGTGAGTTGTCGTTTCCTCTTTCTTTTCAGATGATTGTTGGCTGCTCTGCTTGGTTTCGCTTGATTGAGCAGTTTTGTCTTCCTTGGCACTACTATTGGTAGGAGTTGATGTTTGTTTAGAGCATCCCATTAGAATGAGCAAAGCAGCCGCAAGGGCAAGAGATGTTTTAAAGTAAGATTTCATATCCTTTACCTTCCTTTCGTAATCAAAGTATTTGTATTATAACACGGATAGTGGATGCAAGCAATCAGAAGAACCCAGTAAACAATCCCACTGACAGTAAAAAGATATGCTTGGATTTGCCTTCTTGGCTAGCTTCTAGCTCTTAATCTCTATTTCATTTGATCAAGGATTTCATTTTGATTGATTCCCTCGTGATATAAAAAACACCCCAAAGATAGCTTGGTGACTATCGTATGGGGTGGCCATTATAAGGTCAGGTTTTTGTCTGTTTTTAAGGATGAAAGATTAGTTGCTTTCTTCAGTGAATCCCATTCCTTCTAGTGCTTTTTTAGAGTTTGAGAAGCTGACACGATTGCCGATACCAGAATATTCTTCAGGAAGTGCTTTTCTAAGTTCGCTAATGCTTGCAACTGAGAAGTCTACTTCGAGATCTTGAACAACTTTTCCATCTTTGATTTCAATCGTTTGTTTAACACCTTTGAGTCCATTATAACCTTTGTACTTTTCTTCGATAAAACTCTTAACATCTTCTGGAGTTGCACCAAGGATTTCAGGATCAGCAATGTTATGAGCTGATTGCTTGATAACATTGTCGCCGTCTACAGTATAAACCAAGGTAGAAGTGATTCCAGAATTGCTTTTGTTTACAAAGGTATGTGTTTTAGTTGTTTCTTTCTTTTCAGAAGATTGTTCAGTGCTTTGCTTGGTCTCGCTTGATTGAGCAGTTTTGTCTTCCTTGGCACTGTTATTAGTAGGTGCTGATGCCTGTTTAGAGCATCCTATTAGAATGAGCAAAGCAGCCGCAAGGGCAAGTGAGGTTTTAAAGTAAGATTTCATATCCTTTACTTTCCTTTCATAATCAAAGTATTTGTATTATAACATGGATCCATAGTGAAATCAACTAGAAGGATAAGACCCTTTTCCAAAGGGATCCGGCTAGAAAAGTGATATAATGGTAGGAAGAGGTGAAGAAATGAATCAAACTGTAAACTATATCAAAGAATTAACCGCTATTGCATCTCCAACGGGCTTTACTCGTGAAATTTCAGACTACCTAGTCCATACTTTAGAAGAACTTGGTTACCAGCCTGTTCGAACAGCCAAGGGCGGTGTCAATGTGACCATTAAAGGTCAAAACGACGAAGAACATCGCTATGTAACTGCCCATGTGGACACACTCGGAGCCATTGTTCGTGCTGTCAAACCTGACGGTCGTCTCAAATTGGACCGGATCGGTGGTTTTCCTTGGAACATGATTGAGGGAGAAAACTGTACCGTTCATGTGGCTAGTACAGGTAAAACGGTATCTGGAACGATCCTCATCCACCAGACATCTTGCCATGTCTACAAAGATGCAGGAACTGCTGAACGCACTCAGGACAATATGGAAGTGCGTTTGGACGAAAAAGTGACCAATGAAAAAGAAACGCGTGCCTTGGGTATTGAGGTCGGTGATTTTATTAGTTTCGATCCGCGAACTGTTGTGACGGAAACTGGTTTTATCAAGTCTCGCCACTTGGATGACAAGGTTAGCGCAGCCATTTTGCTCAATCTTCTTCGAGTTTATAAAGAAGAGAGAATCGACTTGCCGATGACGACACATTTTGCCTTTTCAGTCTTTGAAGAGGTGGGTCATGGTGCCAATTCAAATATTCCTGATCAGGTAGTAGAATATCTGGCTGTGGATATGGGAGCTATGGGCGATGACCAACAGACGGATGAGTACACAGTATCTATCTGTGTCAAGGATGCTTCCGGTCCTTATCACTATGACTTCCGTCAACACTTAGTAGCTTTGGCGAAAGAGCAAGATATTCCATTTAAGCTGGACATCTATCCATTTTACGGTTCGGATGCTTCAGCGGCTATGTCTGCAGGAGCAGAAGTCAAACATGCTCTCCTTGGAGCGGGAATCGAGTCCAGTCACTCTTATGAGCGCACACACATTGATTCAGTAGTGGCGACTGAGCGTATGGTAGATGCCTATCTCAAGAGTGAGGAGGTATCATAGAATGTGCTTAATCTGTCAAAGAATTGAACTCATCAAAGCTGGAGAAAATCCCTACTTTGTCAAAGAACTAGAAACGGGCTATGTGGTTATTGGAGACCACCAATACTTTAAGGGCTATACCTTATTTTTGGCAAAAGAGCATGTCACAGAACTCCACCATATGGAGACTTCTGAAAAACTTCGTTTTCTAGAGGAAATGAGTTTAGTCCAAGAAGCTGTTGCCAAAACGTTTAAAGCTGAAAAGATGAACATTGAACTTCTAGGAAATGGAGATGCTCACGCTCATTGGCATCTTTTTCCGCGAAGAGCAGGTGATATGAAGGGGCACGGACTTAATGGCCGTGGCCCAGTCTGGTGGGTGCCCTGGGAAGAAATGGCAGCAGAAGATTGCCAAGTACAATCGCCTGAGCTGGAAGAGATGATTAAAATCTTATCGCATGAATTGGAGAAGCATTTGGCCTAAGAGAGAGGAAGAAAGAAATGAAAAAAAGATATGTCATTTTATCTGGTTTACTAGCATTGACTCTTGCAGCTTGTTCGCAAGAAAAAACGAAAGTTGAAGAAAATACTCAAAAGACGGAGCAAAGCAGTCAACCGGAAGGAACTGTAGGCAGCAAATCTCAAGCTTCTAGTCAGAAAAAGGCAGAAGTTAGCAATAAAGGAAACTATTATAGTATCCAAGGAAAATACGATGAAATCGTCATAGCTAATAAGCACTATCCTTTGTCAAAAGACTATAATCCAGGAGAAAATACAACAGCTAAAGCAGAGTTGCTGAAACTCATTGCAGCAATGCAAGCAGCTGGCTACCCAATCAGCGATCACTACAGTGGTTTTAGAAGTTATGAAACTCAAACCAAACTTTATCAAGACTATGTGAATCAAGATGGTAAGGAAGCAGCAGATCGCTACTCAGCACGACCAGGTTACAGTGAACACCAGACGGGGCTTGCTTTTGATTTGATTGGGACAGATGGTGATTTAGTTACTGAAGAAAAGGCAGCCCAGTGGCTCTTGGACCATGCGGCTGACTATGGCTTTGTTGTCCGCTATCTCAAAGGCAAGGAAAAAGAGACTGGCTACATGGCAGAAGAATGGCATCTCCGCTATGTTGGAAAAGAAGCCAAAGAAATTGCTGCAAGTGGTCTCAGTTTGGAAGAGTACTATGGCTTTGAAGGCGGCGATTATGTCGATTAAAAATGAAAGTTTTCTCTTGCATTTTTAGATAAATAGTGTATAATGGAAAGGTATGTGTAAAGCATACTTGTGGGAGGTAAAAATCTTACATTACCGCCAAAACCACAAAGGAGGATTTAAAAATGGCTAAAAAAGTCGAAAAACTTGTAAAATTGCAAATCCCTGCTGGCAAAGCTACACCAGCTCCACCGGTTGGACCTGCTCTTGGTCAAGCTGGTATCAACATCATGGGATTCACAAAAGAGTTCAACGCTCGTACAGCTGATCAAGCTGGAATGATTATTCCAGTTGTTATCTCAGTATACGAAGATAAATCATTTACTTTCATCACTAAGACACCACCAGCTGCTGTTCTTTTGAAAAAAGCTGCAGGTGTTGAAAAAGGATCAGGTACACCTAACAAAACAAAAGTTGCTTCAGTTACTCGTGCGCAAGTACAAGAAATTGCAGAAACTAAGATGCCAGATTTGAACGCTGCAAACCTTGAGTCTGCAATGCGTATGATCGAAGGTACTGCTCGTTCTATGGGATTCAACGTTGTTGACTAATCAATAACATCCCAAGATAACCCGCAAGACTTCATCATTTCGAGAAGTGACGTGGGAGATGAAAATCGATTGAACCACTTACAAGGAGAATAGAAAATGGCTAAAAAAAGCAAACAACTTCGTGCTGCTCTTGAGAAAATCGACAGCACAAAAGCGTACAGCGTAGAAGAAGCTGTAGCTCTTGCAAAAGAAACTAACTTTGCAAAATTTGATGCAACTGTAGAAGTTGCTTACAACTTGAACATTGACGTTAAAAAAGCTGACCAACAAATCCGTGGAGCAATGGTATTGCCAAACGGTACTGGTAAAACAGCTCGCGTTCTTGTATTTGCACGTGGTGCAAAAGCTGAAGAAGCAAAAGCTGCTGGTGCAGACTTCGTTGGTGAAGACGACCTTGTTGCTAAAATCAACGACGGTTGGTTGGACTTCGACGTAGTTATCGCAACACCTGATATGATGGCTCTTGTTGGACGTCTTGGACGTGTCCTTGGACCACGTAACTTGATGCCAAACCCTAAAACTGGTACTGTAACAATGGATGTTGCAAAAGCAGTTGAAGAGTCTAAAGGTGGTAAAATCACTTACCGTGCAGACCGTGCAGGTATCGTACAAGCTATCATCGGTAAAGTTTCATTTGAAGCTGACAAGTTAGTTGAAAACTTCAAAGCATTCAACGAAACAATCCAAAAAGCGAAACCAGCTACTGCTAAAGGAACTTACGTAACAAGCTTGACTATCACAACTACTCAAGGTGTTGGTATCAAGGTTGACGTGAACTCACTTTAATCAATAAATATATAAAAAACGAGTGCGAAAGTGCTCGTTTTTTTAGGTACGACGGGCATTCCGTTCATCTGAGGTGTAAGTCCTCTGTGGCTACCATATACTAGTAAACCCAAAAGTGATTCCCAAGCCTGACTATTGTGAGTAGCTGATCGAACGGCATTAGAATAGACTGTTTAAGTCTGACGTTGGAAACAAGAATCGGCAGAGAAAGAGATAGAGAAATCTTGGCTATACGAATAGGCACGTGATAGTAAAGCGTATATAGCGGATAAGGAGGCCAGCAACTCTAAAGTACAAATATGTAGTCGTAACCTATATGCGTAAACTACGTGAGTAATTGAATTCTAACTAGAGAGGTGATTAATAGATTTATGCTATAGTCATGGCAGCTTGTATGCTTTTGATTCTAGTTTATCAAATAATAGATTAGAATTGTCAGATAATATAATTTTATGTTATAATGAAGAAAAAATAGAGGTGTTCAAATGTCAGAAGCAGGTCATAAGTTTTTAGCAAAACTGGGGAAAAAACGCTTACGTCCAGGTGGAAAACGTGCTACAGATTGGTTAATTGCGGAAGGAGGATTTTCAAAAGAAAAGAGAATACTAGAGGTTGCGTGCAATAGGGGAACTACAGCAATTGAGTTGGCACAGCGTTTTGGTTGTAAGATAACTGCTGTTGATATGGATGGACAAGCCTTAGAAGTGGCTAAAAAATCTGCTGAAACGGCAGGTGTTGGTCATTTGATCAGATTTGAAAGAGCAAATGCAATGAAACTTCCTTATGAAGATGCTAGTTTTGATATTGTTATAAATGAAGCTATGCTGACTATGCAAGCCGATCAAGCTAAGAAAAAATGTGTAATGGAGTATCTAAGGGTTTTAAAACCTGAAGGTCTTCTTTTGACACATGATGTGCTTCTTAAGGAAGCTAAAGAGTCTGTCAGACAGGAATTGTCACAAGCAATTCATGTAAATGTAGGTCCTTTAACTCAAGATGCTTGGGAACAGGTGATGATAGAATCAGGTTATCGTGATGTGAAAATATTGACTGGTGAAATGACATTAATGAAATTATCAGGTATGATTTATGACGAAGGTTGGCTAGGAACTTTGAAAATTTGCGTAAATGCTTGTAAAAAGGAGAATAGAAAGCAGTTTTTAACTATGTATAAAATGTTTGCTAAGAATAAACAGAAATTGGGCTTTATTGCTATGGCTAGTTATAAATCGTCAAATCGTTAGATAATTATTGAAGTTAACTTTTCCTTTTTTCTTTCTTAAAAAATGTGCTATAATAGAGAGTAAAAAACTTTGAAAGAAAGAAAAAGATGAATTTAAAAGATTATATCGCAACGATTGAAAATTATCCTAAGGAAGGCATCACCTTCCGTGATATCAGCCTTTGATGGCAGATGGAAATGCATATAGCTACGCTGTTCGTGAAATTGTTCAGTATGCAACCGATAAGAAAATCGACATGATCGTGGGACCCGAGGCTCGTGGATTTATTGTTGGCTGCCCAGTTGCTTTTGAGTTGGGAATTGGCTTTGCACCTGTTCGTAAACCAGGGAAATTGCCACGTGAAGTCATTTCTGCTGACTATGAGAAAGAGTACGGTATTGATACCTTGACCATGCATGCAGATGCGATCAAGCCAGGCCAACGTGTTCTCATCGTAGATGATCTTTTGGCAACAGGTGGAACTGTTAAGGCAACGATTGAGATGATTGAAAGACTTGGTGGAGTTGTAGCCGGTTGTGCTTTCTTGATTGAGTTGGATGAGCTTAAAGGCCGTGAAAAAATCGGAGATTACGATTACAAGGTACTTATGCATTATTAATGAAAAACAGTCCTTGGGGCTGTTTTCTCTTCATCTGCTATATAAATTAACTATAGCTAGTTAGAGAAAAACTATAATTGAAAACTATATCTTCATACAGTATAATAAAGGGAAGAAGTATTTGGAGGTTTTTACTTTCAAACAGACAACATCATTCCCGAAATAGAGAACTGTTAGGAGGGTATTATGCCGATTCGAATTGATAAAAAATTACCAGCTGTGGAGATTTTAAGGACTGAAAATATCTTTGTTATGGACGACCAACGGGCCGCTCATCAGGATATTCGCCCCTTGAAGATTTTGATTTTAAATCTCATGCCTCAAAAAATGGTAACAGAAACGCAACTCTTACGGCATTTGGCTAATACCCCTTTGCAACTAGATATTGATTTCTTATATATGGAAACACATCGTTCCAAGACAACCCGTGCCGAACATATGGAAACCTTCTATAAAACCTTCCCAGAGGTCAAGGATGACTTTTTTGATGGCCTGATTATCACAGGAGCACCAGTAGAGCATTTACCTTTTGAAGAGGTAGATTACTGGGAGGAATTCAAGCAGGTCATTGAATGGTCCAAGACGCATGTTTTTTCAACACTCCATATCTGTTGGGGAGCACAAGCAGGTCTTTATGTTCGTTATGGCGTTGAAAAGCACCAGATGGATCGGAAACTATCAGGCATTTATCCACAGGACACCTTGAAAGAAGGGCATCTTCTTTTTAGAGGTTTTGATGATCGCTATGTAGCTCCTCATTCTCGTCATACTGAGGTTTTAAAAGAAGAGATCTTAAACAAGACCAATCTTGAGATTCTATCAGAAGGTCCTGAGGTCGGGGTTTCTATCTTAGCTAGTCGAGATTTGCGTGAGATTTATAGTTTTGGTCATTTGGAGTATGATCGTGACACTTTGGCAAGAGAGTATTTTCGTGATTATGAGGCGGGACTCGATCCTCATATCCCAGAGAACTACTTTAAAAATGATGATGTAAATGAGACACCGTGTCTCTGTTGGTCTTCATCAGCTGCCCTCTTTTTCAGCAATTGGGTAAACTATGCAGTTTATCAAGAAACCCCTTTTGACTGGAGAAAGGTAGAGGATGATGCGGCTGCATTTGGATATCTATAAGAGGAATTATGACATATTTTGACGCTTTTAAATCAGGGAACTTGGTTTTGCCAAGTGCCCTGCTCTTGCATTTTAAGGAACTCTTTCCTTCCAGCGAAGATTTTCTCGTCTGGCAATTTTTCTATTTACAAAATACCACAGCCCTAGGAGATGTTTCGCCTAGTCAGATTGCTGAAATCATTGGGAAAGAAGTGGCAGATGTCAACCAATCCATTTCGAATTTGACTGAAAATGGTTTGCTACAATATCGGACCATTGAACTAAATGGGGAAATTGAGTTGATTTTTGATGCTAGTTTGGCTTTTGAACGCTTGGATAGTTTGCTAGATACCCAAGCTCCAGCTACAACTGCCCCAAACCCGCAAAATCAATTGAAGGATCTGGTTGAGACTTTTCAGCAGGAATTAGGACGTTTACTGACGCCGTTTGAAATCGAAGATCTTTCTAAGACTGTCAAAGAAGACGGGGTTAAGGCGGATTTGATCAAGGAAGCTCTCCGAGAGGCCGTCCTCAATGGCAAGCCAAACTGGAAATATATTCAGGCAATCCTACGAAACTGGCGCCATGAAGGCATTCAGTCTGTGGCGCAGGTAGAGGCCAAACGAGCAGAGCGAGAAGCCAACAATCCCAAACAAGTTCAGGCTTCGACTGATTTCCTTGATGCCATGAATTTGTGGCAAGATTAGTCGCTTGAAAAATCTTGAAAATTAGAGTAAGGTTTGCAAGCTCCTTATAAATATGATAGAATAATAGTGAATAAAATGAAAAAAGAGGTATGTGAAATGTCACGTAAACCATTTATCGCTGGTAACTGGAAAATGAACAAAAATCCAGAAGAAGCAAAAGCATTCGTTGAAGCCGTTGCATCAAAACTTCCTTCATCAGACCTTGTTGAAGCAGGTATCGCAGCTCCAGCTCTTGATTTGACAGCTGTTCTTGCTGCTGCTAAAGGTTCAAACCTTAAAGTTGCTGCTCAAAACTGCTACTTTGAAAATGCAGGTGCTTTCACTGGTGAAACTAGCCCACAAGTTTTGAAAGAAATCGGTACTGACTACGTTGTTATCGGTCACTCAGAACGTCGTGACTACTTCCATGAAACTGACGAAGATATCAACAAAAAAGCAAAAGCAATCTTTGCAAACGGTATGCTTCCAATCATCTGTTGTGGTGAGTCACTTGAAACTTACGAAGCTGGTAAAGCTGCTGAATTCGTAGGTGCTCAAGTATCTGCTGCATTGGCTGGATTGACAGCTGAACAAGTTGCTGCATCAGTTATTGCTTATGAGCCAATCTGGGCTATCGGTACTGGTAAATCAGCTTCACAAGACGATGCACAAAAAATGTGTAAAGTCGTTCGTGATGTTGTAGCTGCTGACTTTGGTCAAGAAGTTGCGGACAAAGTTCGTGTTCAATACGGTGGTTCTGTTAAACCTGAAAACGTTGCTTCATACATGGCTTGCCCAGACGTTGACGGTGCCCTTGTTGGTGGTGCGTCACTTGAAGCTGAAAGCTTCTTGGCATTGCTTGATTTTGTAAAATAATCTCAGTTATTCCAGACAGTCTTCTAAGACTGTCTTTTTTTATAGAGGTCATATATTTTTCTTAAATTATCAGTCTATTACAACTTTTTTAATATGGGTTAATTTTCTTGCTTTTGTCTACTAGGAGTAGTATACTGAGATAGTAATCAATAAATATGGTTGCAAAAATAATATTATGAGGTGATCAACATGGTTGAATTGAAAAAAGAAGCAGTAAAAGACGTAACAACATTATCTAAAACAGCGCCAGTAGCATTGGCAAAAACAAAGGAAGTATTGAACCAAGCAGTAGCGGACTTGTATGTGGCTCACATTGCCCTTCACCAAGTTCACTGGTATATGCGTGGTCGTGGTTTCCTCGTATGGCATCCAAAAATGGATGAATACATGGATAGCTTGATGGTTATCTTGACGAAATCAGTGAACGTTTGATCACCCTTGGTGGAAAACCTTATTCAACTTTGACAGAATTCCTTCAACACAGTGAAATCGAAGAAGAAGAAGGAGAATTCCGTAACGTTGAAGAAAGCTTGGAACGTGTTCTAGCGATTTACCGCTACCTCATCGCTCTTTTCCAAAAAGCTTTGGATGTGACAGATGAAGAAGGCGATGATGTTACAAACGATATCTTTGTCGGTGCTAAGGCTGAACTTGAGAAAACAGTTTGGATGCTTGCAGCAGAACTTGGACAAGCTCCTGGTTTGTAAAATATAGTTGCTACCCCTTTTATCATGAGGCGCTTGATAAGTGCCCATGACCAGTCATCTTTTAAAAGTCATGTAACTGTAAACAGTTGCATGATTTTTTATTTACTGGACTTAGGACACATTGTCAAAAGTAGGATTTTACGGTATAATAGTTGCTGTTCAATAACATATGAATTTTAAAGAATAATTGTTAGTTTTAGGAGGACTTATGAACAACTTACCAAATTGCCCAAAATGTAATTCAGAATATGTCTACGAAGACGGAAGTCTCTTGGTCTGCCCAGAGTGTGCCTATGAGTGGAATCCTGCAGAAGTTGAAGAAGTAGAAGAAGGTGTTGTTGCTATCGATGCCAATGGAAATAAATTGGCTGACGGCGATACTGTAACCCTTATCAAGGACTTGAAAGTAAAAGGTGCGCCAAAGGATTTGAAACAAGGAACTCGCGTTAAAAATATCCGTATCGTAGAAGGTGACCACAACATCGATTGTAAGATTGATGGTTTTGGTGCTATGAAACTCAAATCAGAATTTGTTAAGAAAATCTAGCCATGAAACTGAACTACAAATTTATCTTTTATAGCCGTGTACTTTTGTTCTTAGCGGCATTTACAGGAGTTTATTTGGAGATTACCAAGCACGGTGGCTTTGGTATGCTCCTTTACTACACAGTGTTGTCCAATCTTTTGGTAACGATTTTCACGGGCTATCTGCTCCGTGTGATGAGCCGTTCAGGTGAAAATTGGCAAAGGCCGACCTTGCTTCGTCTCAAGGGTGGCGTTACCATGAGTATCATGATTACCTGTGTGATTTACCATTTTATGCTTGCTCCGATTGCGACAGACTTTTACAGAGTGGAAAATTTCCTTTGCCACTATATCGTTCCACTCTGGTTTTTAGCCGACACCCTCTTCTTTGATAAACAGGGTCAATACAAGATCTGGGATCCAGTCTTGTGGACCATCTTGCCCTTGGTTTATATGATTTTTGCCTTGTTTAACGGTCTGGTCTTAAAACTCAATATTCCGAATTCCAAGGACAATCCCTTCCCTTATTTCTTTTTAAATGTGAACAAGGGTTGGGACGTGGTTATCAAATGGTGTTTGATCATTTTTGCGGCGTATATGGTTGCAGGCTTCATCTTCTATCTGATCAAGCAAATCAAGCGAAAATAGTCTTCCTATGAGGAAAGTTAGGACGGAGTCTCTAGTTCAATCGGGCTCCTTCTTTTCTTGCCATCTTCCTTTTAAAAGGATCAACAGTGAGAAATATATAGAAAGAAAATACATGAAACAATATTTAGAACGGGCTAGTATTTTGGCCCTCTCCCTCGTTTTGATTACCTCCTTTTCCATCTCAAGTGCTCTGCCAGCCATGTTTGACTATTATCAAGGCTACCCCAAAGAACAAATCGAGCTCCTGGTCAGTCTCCCTTCTTTTGGAATCATGATTATGCTGGTTTTAAATGGGTTTTTGGAGCGTTTGCTTCCTGAGCGACTTCAGATCAGTCTGGGACTTCTCATCCTCTCTATCGGTGGAACAGCTCCCTTCTGGTATCAGGATTATAACTTTGTCTTTGCTATGCGGATTTTATTTGGCTTGGGTGTTGGGATGATCAATGCCAAGGCCATTTCCATCATCAGCGAACGCTATCATGGAAAGACACGGATCCAGATGCTGGGTCTCCGCGGATCAGCAGAAGTTGTCGGGGCGTCGATTTTGACTCTAGTGGTCGGTCAGCTCTTATCCTTTGGATGGACAGTGACCTTCTTGGCCTACAGTGCGGGATTTTTAGTATTGATTCTTTATCTGCTCTTTGTCCCTTATGGGAAAGAAAAGAAAGAAACAAAGAAAAAAGAGGCCGAAACGACTCGTTTGACAGGACAGATGAAAGGCTTAATTTTTCTATTGGCTGTCGAAGCAGCAGTTGTTGTCTGTACCAACACAGCTATCACCATTCGTATTCCTAGTCTGATGGTGGAAAGAGGTCTAGGGGATGCCCAGTTATCGAGTTTGGTTTTAAGTATCATGCAGTTGATTGGTATCTTGGCAGGTGTGAGTTTTTCTTTCTTTATCTCTCTATTTAAAGAAAGGTTGCTCCTTTGGTCAGGTATCACCTTTGGATTGGGGCAGATTGTGATTGCCTTGTCTCCGTCATTGGGTATGATGGTAGTTGGAAGTGTTGTGGCAGGTTTTTCTTACAGCGTGGCCTTGACCACTGTCTTTCAGCTTCTTTCTGAAAGAATCCCAGCCAAGCTCCTTAATCAGGCAACATCTTTTGCAGTGCTAGGATGCAGCTTTGGAGCCTTTACGACACCTTTCATTCTTGGGGCGATTGGCTTGGTGACTCAAAACGGTATGTTGGTCTTCACCATTCTAGGATGCTGGCTGATTGTCACTTCTATCTTTGTTATGTACGCACTTCAAAAGAGAGCTTAGGATTGGTTTCCTAAGTTTTTCTTTTTTGGAATTTTGCACCCAGACAATTATTGGTTTTTAAACTTGTTTACACTTTTATTTCCTGATAAAATAGAAGTTATGACAAGATATAAAGCAATCATTTCCTATGACGGTTATGCCTTTGCTGGTTTTCAGCGCCAGCCTCATGCGCGGAGCGTTCAAGAGGAAATCGAAAAAACTTTAACGAGACTCAATAAGGGGCAAGCCATCACTGTACACGGTGCTGGTAGGACTGATAGTGGGGTCCATGCTCTGGGACAGGTTATTCATTTTGATCTGCCCTACCAGATGGATGAGGAAAAACTCCGTTTTGCTCTAGATACCCAGTCTCCTGAAGATATCGATGTGATTTTGATTGAGATTGTGACCGATGATTTTCATTGCCGTTATGCAAAACATAGCAAGACCTATGAGTTTATCGTGGATAGAGGGCGTCCCAAAAATCCTATGCGCCGTCACTATGCCACTCACTTTCCCTATCCGCTTGATGTTGAGCGGATGCAGATGGCAATCAAAAAGCTAGAGGGAACCCATGATTTCACCGGTTTTACAGCATCTGGAACGAGTGTAGAGGACAAGGTTCGGACCATTACAGAAGCGAGTTTAACAGTCGATGAGACAGGGCAGTTTTTGACCTTTGCCTTTTCAGGAAATGGCTTCTTGTATAAGCAGATTCGCAATATGGTGGGGACGCTGCTCAAAATCGGAAATAATCGAATGCCAGTTGAGCAGATTGACTTGATCTTAGAAAAAAAAGACAGACAGCTTGCAGGTCCAACAGCAGCACCTAATGGCTTGTATTTAAAGGAGATTCGTTATGAAGAATAATCGTATTTTAGCACTTTCTGGGAATGATATTTTTAGTGGTGGTGGTCTGTCAGCTGATTTGGCTACCTATACCTTGAACGGCTTGCATGGTTTTGTAGCAGTGACTTGTTTGACAGCCTTGACAGAAAAGGGGTTTGAAGTCTTTCCAACTGACGATGCCATTTTTCAACATGAATTGGATAGCTTGCATGATGTCGAGTTTGCAGGGATTAAGATTGGCCTTCTTCCTACTGTCAGTGTGGCTGAGAAGGCCTTGGACTTTATCAAGCAACGAACGGGAGTGCCTGTGGTATTGGACCCCGTCTTGGTCTGTAAGGAAACCCATGATGTAGCGGTCAGCCAACTCTGTCAAGAGTTGATTCGCTTTTTCCCTCATGTCAGTGTGATTACGCCAAATCTTCCTGAAGCAGAATTATTGGCTGGTCTGGAAATTAGAACCTTGGAAGATATGAAAGCTGCAGCGCAGAAATTGCATGATTTAGGAGCGCCAGCAGTTATTATCAAGGGAGGCAATCGCCTCAGTCAGGACAAGGCAGTGGATGTCTTTTATGATGGACAAACCTTCACTGTTCTAGAAAACCCAGTCATTCAAGGCCAAAATGCTGGTGCAGGATGTACCTTTGCCTCAAGCATCGCCAGTCACTTGGTCAAAGGTGATGAACTTTTACCAGCAGTAGAAAATTCTAAAGCTTTCGTTTACCGTGCTATTGCACAAGCAGATCAATATGGAGTAAGACAATATGAAGCAAACCAAAACAACTAAAATCGCCCTTGTATCCCTCTTAACCGCCCTTTCTGTGGTTCTAGGTTATTACTTGAAAATTGGAACGCCAACAGGAATATTTACTCTCTTGGATGCAGGTATTTTCTTTACTGCCTTTTACTTTGGCAGTAAAGAAGGAGCTGTCGTTGGAGGACTAGCAGGATTCCTAATTGACCTTCTATCAGGCTATCCACAGTGGATGTTCTTTAGCTTGATAAATCATGGCTTGCAAGGATTTTTTGCAGGTTTTAAAGGGAAATGGCAATGGATAGGCTTAGTTTTAGCTACAATCGTCATGGTAAGTGGCTACGCTCTGGGCTCAACTCTAATGAATGGCTGGTCAGCAGCCTTGCCAGAAATCCTTCCAAACTTCCTACAAAATACTTTGGGAATGGTAGTTGGATTTGTAGTCTTTCAGAGTGTCAAGAAGATAAAATAAAAAAGTCAGCTTCAATAGCTGACTTTTTGCTTATCTAGGTTTAATCAAAATAAAGCAAATCTTTGCTGGTGCTTGTAAAGAGGTCAAAGCCGTCCTTGGTAACAACACCACAGTCTTCGATACGAACACCGACTTTACCAGGATATAGATACCAGGTTCAACAGAGAAACACATGCCTTCTTCAATGACCATGTCGTTTCCTTCCATGATAGAAGGGAATTCGTGGACATCCATACCGATACCGTGACCGAGACGGTGGTTGAAGTACTCACCATAACCAGCTTTTTCAATGACTTCACGGGCAGCGCGGTCAACTTCATGTGCAGTCACACCTGGCTTGATGAAGTCAAGGGCAGCTTGTTGGGCTTCAAGTGTCAAGTTGTAAATGTCTTTCTTGAATTGGTCAGGCTTACCGACAGCGACTGTACGAGTCATATCTGATGCGTAGCCATTGACCATAACACCCAGGTCAAAGAGGAGAAGGGCATCCTTTTCAACTTTGTTTGCACCAGGAATTCCGTGCGGATTTGCAGCGTTATCGCCAGTCAAGACCATGGTATCAAAGCTCATTTCATAGCCTTCACGTTTCATAGCAAAGTCGATTTGGGCAATGATGTCTGTTTCCGTCTTATCAAGAGAAATATTATCAAAACCAACTTTGACCGCCTTGTCGGCATAGAGACCTGCAACCATCATTTTTTGGACTTCGTCAGCTGATTTGATGAGGCGCATGCGTTGGATGCGAGGAGTGAGGTTTTCAAACTCAGCAGTCTCAAAGACTGTTTTCAAACCATGATACTTGGTTAAGATGAGGTTGTCAAACTCAACAGCAACACGTTTGAAGTCGTGCTGCGGCAAAGCGTTTTTGATTTTTTGCCATGGATTTTCAGAATCCACATAGCCCACAACTGGGAAGGAAACAGTATTGGTTGCACGCTCCACTTCGAGAGCTGGGACAAAGAGGAGAGGTTCCTGATCTGCTAGAACAAAGAGGAACATTTGGCGTTCATGGGGATCACTGTAAAAGCCAGTGAGGTAATTAATAGTGACGGGGTCAGATACGACAGCGACGTCTAGTTTTTCTGATTCAAGATATGTTACGATTTGTTGTAATTTAAACATATGCTACCTTCTTTCTACCCCTCTATTTTGGCAAAAAATGAGAGAAAATGCAAGGGAGAAGGGTAAAAGAAAAGACAAAAAGAACTCCGAAAAGATAGGGGAGTTCTTTGATATGGTTTTCTTTGGTTTAAGAAAAGTCAGCTTTGCTTTTCACATCACTGTATTCTTCAGCGATTTCTTGACTGAGGATGTCCTCATAGGCAGGGAGTTGGATGTCCTGACCGTATTTTTTCCGGAGGGCAGTAGTAACCAGGCGATAAGCTAGATTGGCATTGCGAGAAAGGATAGGTCCGTGGAAGTAGGAACCAAAGACATTCTTATAATGAACCCCTTCGCCGACCTTTTCCTCGTTGTTTCCATTTCCATAGACCACCTGTCCCAGCGGTTTTTGGTCATCTGAGAGGAAGGTACGTCCCTGATGATTTTCAAAGCCATAGTAGATTTCATCAAAATCTTCATTGTGAATCTTGATATCACCGATAAAACGGTTATTGGTCTGGTTGAGGGTATAGTGGCCCATGACCCCTAGCCCTTCGATGCGTTTGCCTGAAGCTTCAACATAATATTGCCCCAATAGTTGGAAACCACCGCAGATAGCGAGAACCACACCGTCATTTTGGATGTAGTTGTCAATGCTCTCTTTTTTTGCAGGAAGGTCGCCTGCGATGATGCTTTGTTCAAAGTCTTGGCCGCCACCGAAAAAGGCGATATCATAGTGGTTTTCATCAAAGTCATCATGGAGAGAAACGATGTCAACCGTCACATGAGCTCCCAGTTTTTCAGCCACATACTTGAGCATGAGGATGTTGCCATTGTCCCCGTAGGTATTCATAAGGTTTCCATAGAGGTGGGCAATGTTGAGCTGATAAGGGTAGTTGCCAGCTTTTGAGGAAAGTGAAGTATAAATCATTAGTTCATCTCCTTTCTAACAATCTGACGACTTGCCAGCAGTTCGCGGAATTCTAGCATAGCAGTATAGGTAGCCAGGATATAGGCATGCTTACAATCTTGGTTCTCAATGGTTTTGAGAACTTGTTCCAGATTGCTTGTTTCAGTGATTTTCTCAGCTGGATAGCCTGTCACTCGTAGACGACGCGCGATTTCAGAATGACGAACACCACCAGCGTTGATTTCAGGAATGTCCATGTCAGTGATTTGTTCAAAGTCTGCATCCCAGATCCAGCTAGTATCAATTCCATCAGCATAGTTGGCGTTGAGAAGGACAGATAGGCTAAATGGATAAGGAGCTAGTTTGATCATCTCGATAGCTTGGGTCGCACCAACAGGATTTTTAATCAAGACAAGGGTACATTCTTTATCGCCGATATGGAAGGTTTCCTGACGACCAAAGACAGCACGGCTCTTGTCAAATCCTTGCTTGATGAGTTGGGAATCGGCACCGAGGAAACGGGCGATAGCAACTGCAGCTAGGGCATTGTAGATATTGTAGAGTCCACCGATTTGGATGCCGTATTCTTGTCCATCAATGACAAAGCGAGAGCGATTGTTGGTTAATTCAACCAAGTCTGTCAGACGGTAGTCCAAGTCAGGTCGTTTGCAACCACAATTTTCACAGATATAGGCCCCCAAGTTGGCATAGGTATTGTGCTCATATTTGAGAATGCCTTGACAGTCAGGGCAGAGAATACCTTCGGTATTGTAGTGAGCTAGTTGGGCTGGCCCTTTTTCCAAGTCAAAACCAAAATACTGTACAGGATTTGGAATAGATGGCTTGTAGAAAAGCGGACTGTCACCATTGAGGAGAACTGTAGCCGTAGGCACCTTACGTATGGCATCTAAAATCATCTTATAAGTTGTGTAAATTTCACCGTAGCGGTCCATCTGGTCACGGAAAATATTGGTGATGACAAAAAGGCTAGGCTGGATATAGTCACAGATACGAGATAGGCTGGCCTCGTCAATTTCGAGGACGGCAATATTTTTTCCCGTTTTTGAAGATTTTGCAGTCAAGAAGGTTGTTGTAATCCCTGTGATCATGTTGGCACCACTAGGATTGGTTAGAACCTGACCATAAACTTCTTTTAAAATGCCGACAGTGAGAGCAGTTGTCAGGGTTTTCCCGTTGGTTCCAGTGACCACGACAATCTCGTAGTTCTTAGCTAGATTTTGTAAAATATCTTTATCAAATTGAAGGGCGAGTTTTCCTGGGAGCGTACTTCCGCGGCCAAGACGGCTCAAAATGAAGTGAGAAGAATGCCCAGCTAGGAGGCCCAAAGTAGTTTTTAATTTCATGTTTCTATTATATCATAAAAGAGGGAAAAGACAGATTTGATACTCAATGAAAATCAAAGAGCAAACTAGGAAGCTAGCCGCAGGCTGTACTTGAGTACGGCAAGGTGAAGCTGACGTAGTTTGAATTTGACTTTCGAAGAGTATGAGATTTCGCAGAAGCAAAAACAGCCCAAATAGGGCTGTTAGCTCACAAATCAGTCTCAACTTAAATCGCAAATAAGTCATTCAAGTTCTCAGCCAAGGTTGGGTGAGTGAAGATTTGTTTTGTGAAGTAAGTGTAAGGAATCTTGTTGTCCATGGCAACAGTGATGATGTTGATGATTTCTTGAGAGCCTTCTGAGAAGATGCTTGCTCCAAGAATTTCTTTTGTTTCAGTATTGACAACAGCTTTGAAGGCTCCACGAAGGTCTCCATTTACGTGACCACGAGGCATAGCAGCAACAGGGATTTCCTTCACTGCGTATGGAAGTTTCAAATCAGCTGCTTGGCTTTCCGTCAAACCAACTTGTGAAAGTGCAGGTGTGATGAACATGGTGTTTGGCACATTGAGACGGTCTTCAAGAGTGTAGCTACCATCTCCAGCAAGGTAACTATAGACAACACGGAAGTCATCAAGTGAGATGTAGGTAAATTGAGGTCCACCGTTGACGTCTCCGACTGCAAAGACACCAGGAACGTTTGTTTGACAGTGTTTGTCAACCTTGATAGCACCACGTTCCGTTAGTTCAATATCGGTATTCTCAAGTTGAAGTGGTTCGACGTTTGGTTTACGTCCAGTTGCATAGAGAAGGGCGTCGAAACGGTAAGTTTCGTTTTCAGTTACGACAAGGACTTGGTCACCGTCGTTTTTGATTTCAGTGGTACGGATGTTTTGAAGCAATTCAATACCGTCTTCTTCCATGTATTGCTTAGCAAGAGCTGCGATGGAAGGTTCTGCACGAGGTAGGAAAGTATCCAAGGCATCTAGGACTGTAACCTTGCTTCCAAGTTTGTTGTAAAGGCCTGCAAATTCAAGACCGATATTTCCGCCACCAAGGACACCAAGTTTTTCAGGCAATTTGTCCAAGTTTTGAATACCAGTCGAGTCAAAGACATTCTTACTTGTAGCAAGTCCAGGGATTGGCAAGACGTTTGAAACAGCACCAGTGTTGATGACGATAGTTTCAGCAGTCAATTCTTGTTTTTCATCACCAGCTTGGATTTCGATGACTTTGTTTGAAAGGAAATGCGCTTCCGCATCAAAGATATCGACACCTGTACCAGCAATAGTCGCATAGTTTTTACCGTTGAGGCGACTAGTGATAGTATTTTTGGTAGCAATGACTTCTTCAAAAGACAAATCTTTCTCAGCAGCAACTAGCAAGGTTTTAGTTGGAATACATCCGATGTTGATACAAGTTCCACCGTACATAGCTTTGCTACGTTCAACGAGGGCAACTTTTTTGCCAGCTGAAGCTAATTTACCAGCTAGTGTTTTCCCAGCTTTACCAAATCCAATAACGATTAAATCATATGTTAACATTTATAGTCCTCCTATTCGATTTTCATTCTAGCATAAGAAAACACTTTTTGCACAAATCTGCTACGAAAAAGACAGAAAAAGATAAAAACGCTTTCCAGACAAAAAACTAGTAATTTTTTGACAAGCTTGATAGACTAAAATCCTATCGATTTTTATATAAGATAGAATAAATGTTCGAAAATAGGAGGTTTTATGAAATCGAAGCGTTATATTATTGCCTTTGCTGGGGTCATTTTACACTTAATGCTGGGTTCGACTTATGCTTGGAGTGTTTATCGCAACCCTATTATTGAAAAAACGGGATGGGATCAGGCTTCTGTTGCCTTTGCCTTTAGTCTAGCAATCTTTTGTTTGGGATTATCGGCTGCATTTATGGGGCGTTTGGTAGAAAAATTTGGTCCGAGAGTCATGGGGAGTCTATCTGCTTTTCTATACGCAGGTGGAAATATCTTAACAGGATTTGCAATAGACCGTCAGGAGCTGTGGTTGTTGTATCTCGCTTATGGCATTTTAGGTGGGCTTGGTTTGGGAGCAGGCTATATTACCCCTGTGTCAACGATTATAAAATGGTTTCCTGATAAACGTGGTCTCGCAACAGGTTTAGCGATTATGGGGTTTGGTTTTGCTTCTTTATTGACTAGTCCATAGCGCAACATCTCATCGCAGGGGTAGGGCTTGTAGAAACTTTTTATATTTTAGGTGCAAGTTACTTCATTATCATGCTCCTAGCTTCACAATTCATTAAGCGTCCAAATGAGCAAGAGCTTGAAATTTTATCTGTTTCAGGGAAAGAAAAAACAGCCTCTTTGACGCAAGGAATGGCTGCGAATCAGGCCCTGAAAAGCAATCGATTTTATATACTTTGGATTATTTTCTTTATCAACATAGCTTGTGGTTTAGGCTTAATTTCAGCGGCATCGCCAATGGCACAGGAGATGGCTGGCTTGTCTACAAGTCATGCAGCAGTAATGGTGGGCGTTTTAGGGATTTTCAATGGGTTTGGTCGTTTGCTCTGGGCGAGTTTATCTGACTATATCGGTCGCCCTCTAACCTTTAGTATATTACTGCTTGTCAATCTTTTCTTTTCTCTCTCACTTTGGCTCTTTACAGATTCTGTTTTATTTGTAGTCGCTATGTCTATTTTGATGACTTGCTATGGAGCTGGTTTTTCATTGATTCCGGCTTATCTCAGTGATATTTTTGGAACCAAGGAATTGGCCGCACTGCATGGATATATTTTAACAGCTTGGGCCATGGCTGGTTTAGCAGGGCCTATTTTATTAGCAGAGACTTATAAAATGGCTCATTCTTACACACAAACCTTGTTCGTTTTTCTCATTTTATATAGTATAGCCTTGGCTTTGTCTTATTATCTAGGTCGTTCAATCAAAAAGGAAATCCAAAAACCGCTTACATGATTTTCCTTAAGGATTCTACTATCTTTTGCCCCGCTCTTGTGTTATACTAGATAGGTTGCAAAGAAACTAGTACTTTTCTTTCGTGGAAAAGAAGCAACACGGTATCTCATTTTTGTTGAAGATACGTCATGAAAAGAAAAGTATATACTAAGCGCTATAGGATGGCTTCGCACCATCTTTAGAAAGAAGAAAAACGTGAAATTTAATGAATTTAACTTGTCTGCTGATTTGCTAGCAGAGATTGAAAAAGCTGGATTTGTAGAAGCCAGTCCCATCCAAGAACAGACCATTCCCTTGGCTCTCGAAGGAAAAGACGTTATCGGTCAAGCTCAGACTGGTACAGGAAAAACTGCAGCTTTTGGCTTGCCAACCCTTGAAAAAATCCGTACAGAAGAAGCGACCATCCAAGCCTTGGTCATCGCTCCAACTCGTGAACTCGCTGTTCAAAGCCAAGAAGAACTTTTCCGCTTTGGTCGTAGCAAGGGAGTGAAAGTTCGCTCAGTTTACGGTGGTTCCAGCATTGAAAAACAAATCAAGGCCCTTAAATCTGGTGCCCACATCGTGGTAGGAACACCAGGCCGTCTTTTGGACTTGATTAAACGCAAGGCCTTGAAATTACAAGACATTGAAACCCTCATCCTTGACGAAGCGGATGAAATGCTCAACATGGGCTTCCTTGAAGACATCGAAGCCATCATTTCCCGTGTCCCTGAAAGTCGTCAAACCTTGCTCTTTTCAGCAACCATGCCTGAAGCCATCAAACGTATCGGTGTTCAGTTTATGAAAGACCCTGAGCATGTCAAGATTGCTGCCAAGGAATTGACAACAGAGCTGGTGGATCAGTACTATATCCGTGTCAAAGAACAAGAAAAATTTGATACTATGACGCGTCTCATGGATGTGGAACAACCAGAGCTTGCTATCGTATTTGGTCGTACCAAACGCCGTGTAGATGAATTGACTCGTGGACTTAAAATACGTGGCTTCCGTGCAGAAGGAATTCATGGTGACTTAGACCAAAACAAACGTCTTCGTGTCCTTCGTGATTTTAAAAATGGCAATCTTGATGTTCTAGTTGCGACAGACGTTGCAGCACGTGGTTTGGATATCTCGGGTGTGACCCATGTCTACAACTACGATATTCCACAAGATCCTGAAAGTTATGTTCACCGTATCGGTCGTACAGGTCGTGCTGGTAAGTCAGGTCAATCCATTACCTTCGTAGCTCCAAACGAAATGGGCTACCTTCAAATCATCGAAAACTTGACCAAGAAGCGCATGAAAGGTCTTAAACCTGCAAGTGCAGAGGAAGCCTTCCAAGCTAAAAAGCAAGTGGCGCTCAAGAAAATCGAACGTGATTTCGCAAATGAAGAAATTCGTTCCAACTTTGAGAAATTTGCTAAAGACGCTCGTAAATTAGCGGCTGAATTTAGTCCTGAAGAATTGGCTATGTATATCTTGAGTCTGACAGTCCAAGATCCAGACAGCCTTCCAGAAGTTGAGATTGCACGTGAAAAACCATTGCCATTTAAACCATCAGGTAATGGCTTCGGTGGCAAAGCTAAGGGCGGTCGAGGAGGCCGTCGTGGAGACGATCGTAGAGACCGTGAACGCCGTGGCAATGGTCGCCGTGATGATTTCAAGAAAGGCAGTCGTGGGAACGATCGTTTTGATAAAGACAGACGTTACCGTAATAAAGACAATAAAAAACCTCGCAACACTTCAAGCGAAAAGAAAACCGGCTTTGTTATTCGTAATAAATCGACAATAAAAAACCTCGCAACACTTCAAGCGAAAAGAAAACCGGCTTTGTTATTCGTAACAAAGG
>JXRG01000129.1:0-213 GCA_000831085.1 Streptococcus sp. DBCMS | reverse complement strand
GTGGTCAATTGGTAATGAAATAGGTGAAGCTAATGGTGATGCCCACTCTTTAGCAACTGTTAAACGTTTGGTTAAGGTTATCAAGGATGTTGATAAGACCCCTGCTATCTTCATGTGGTCAATTGGTAATGAAATAGGTGAAGCTAATGGTGATGCCCACTCTTTAGCAACTGTTAAACGTTTGGTTAAGGTTATCAAGGATGTTGATAAGAC
>JXRG01000128.1:0-213 GCA_000831085.1 Streptococcus sp. DBCMS | reverse complement strand
TATTGAAAGCACATAAACAAAATCAACTGTTTTCGTTTTGACGGATATGTACCTAGTTTTTTAACAGGATTTTCAATACATTTTGTTTCTGCTGCTTTGCAATATCATCAGAAATATTGAAAGCACATAAACAAAATCAACTGTTTTCGTTTTGACGGATATGTACCTAGTTTTTTAACAGGATTTTCAATACATTTTGTTTCTGCTGCTTTG
>JXRG01000127.1:0-214 GCA_000831085.1 Streptococcus sp. DBCMS | reverse complement strand
GGCAGCTAAAGAATTGATTGGCAAGGACGCTATCTTGAAAGCTATCGAAGATGGAGATATTGACGCGTCAGACTTATTGGCAGATTTCTTGGCAGAAGATAGCGATCAAGTAACACCAGCCGAAGCGAAGAGCCAATCACAACTTTCTATCCAAGACCAAGCTAAACTCGCTACAGCGGACAAGGAAGCTGCCGAGGAAACCAAGAAAGAGGAA
>JXRG01000126.1:0-214 GCA_000831085.1 Streptococcus sp. DBCMS | reverse complement strand
TTCTTCGATTGTATTCCACTCTTTCACGGTGTTTTTCTTCCGCCAGTAAATTAGCTGCTTCTTTAAAGTTATTCAGCTCTATAAGTTTCTAGATAACTATATAAGAGATATAAATTTCTTCGATTGTATTCCACTCTTTCACGGTGTTTTTCTTCCGCCAGTAAATTAGCTGCTTCTTTAAAGTTATTCAGCTCTATAAGTTTCTAGATAACTA
>JXRG01000125.1:0-214 GCA_000831085.1 Streptococcus sp. DBCMS | reverse complement strand
GTCGGTGATCGACATCACCCAAATGTGTGAAGACGCATGGCGTTGGCAAAGCAAGTCCCAAAATGGAATTTGAGTAACGAAGTAATGATGATTGATTTCTCTATGGCAAAAATTTGTCGGTGATCGACATCACCCAAATGTGTGAAGACGCATGGCGTTGGCAAAGCAAGTCCCAAAATGGAATTTGAGTAACGAAGTAATGATGATTGATTTC
>JXRG01000124.1:0-215 GCA_000831085.1 Streptococcus sp. DBCMS | reverse complement strand
GGAATGTGTTGCGTTTGGTATTTCATTGCAAAAGGTGCTAATAATTTTAGCTCGAAAGCAACCTTCTCTCTTTTCTAAAGGAAGCTCGAGCATCTCCTGGATACTTTGCTTTCAGAGGAATGTGTTGCGTTTGGTATTTCATTGCAAAAGGTGCTAATAATTTTAGCTCGAAAGCAACCTTCTCTCTTTTCTAAAGGAAGCTCGAGCATCTCCTG
>JXRG01000123.1:0-217 GCA_000831085.1 Streptococcus sp. DBCMS | reverse complement strand
TTTCATTGAAATCGCTACAATGCCGAACAAAATATAAATGCTATTTGCCTCAATCTTTCAGATTGTCTTTCAAGTAATTTAAAATGATTAGAACCTAAACCAAACTAAATCGATATTATTTCATTGAAATCGCTACAATGCCGAACAAAATATAAATGCTATTTGCCTCAATCTTTCAGATTGTCTTTCAAGTAATTTAAAATGATTAGAACCTAAA
>JXRG01000122.1:0-218 GCA_000831085.1 Streptococcus sp. DBCMS | reverse complement strand
TATTAGACCGTTCTGAATAGGCTAGACAGAAAATCAAATACTAAAAATAATATCCTCTAATTTCATAAACATCAAAAGATATTCTATAGCATTATCATCTTCAATCTTCATTACTTCTTTATTAGACCGTTCTGAATAGGCTAGACAGAAAATCAAATACTAAAAATAATATCCTCTAATTTCATAAACATCAAAAGATATTCTATAGCATTATCATC
>JXRG01000121.1:0-219 GCA_000831085.1 Streptococcus sp. DBCMS | reverse complement strand
TGTAGTAATAATAGCTACCTCATTTGATAGTATATAAATTGGAATCAGTTAGAGGTAGCCTTGTATATTATTTGAAATTTTTTAATCATGCAGTTTGGAAACGAATTATTACTAACTGACTGTAGTAATAATAGCTACCTCATTTGATAGTATATAAATTGGAATCAGTTAGAGGTAGCCTTGTATATTATTTGAAATTTTTTAATCATGCAGTTTGGA
>JXRG01000120.1:0-220 GCA_000831085.1 Streptococcus sp. DBCMS | reverse complement strand
TGACATATCACATATATGCATTAACAAGAAAAATTCAAAGCATGGATTAGAGACCCCTAAAATAAAGTTGTTCTCTTCATGATAATTTTTATTGCATTTTGATATTGCTCTTCACTAAAACTGACATATCACATATATGCATTAACAAGAAAAATTCAAAGCATGGATTAGAGACCCCTAAAATAAAGTTGTTCTCTTCATGATAATTTTTATTGCATTT
>JXRG01000012.1:0-59255 GCA_000831085.1 Streptococcus sp. DBCMS | reverse complement strand
AATATCATCGTCTTCCTCCTGTTTTCTATACTTCTGAATTATACCACTATAATTATATTTGTCAATATGTTTATAATTATATTTATAATTATTTTGTGATGAAGTTTCTCCTCCATTTCGCCAACAATTCCTAGAAAAGGTTCTCTTTCAAAATGTACAGAGAACTGTTCTCTCTATACTGAAATCATGACTAGATTGAAAACATCAGAAACTTCTACAAGACTTTTTCATCCTCAAATCGTCTGTCAACTTTCTCTTCACGACTACGCACGTGCTCCTTAATATCTCTATAATCTGTGTAATGTTTTAGAGTATCGTCAAAGAACTCTTGTAAGGCTCCTTTTTCAATTTGGAATTGTTTGATCAGTTGACTGACATCTTCCAGTCCCATATCTTTTGGAACTCCTAAATCATCCAATAGTTGTACCGCCGCAAGACTATTTTCTGGAGATTGCTGGATGGCTAAAAGTGCTCCTTCAATTTTATGATAACGGCGGAGTCGCTCATCTAGCTGTCTTAATTCCTTCTGGGTAGCCTCTATCTTTTCATTAAAGCGCTCCTCCAAATGTTGAAATTGTGTTCCATCTGTCACGCCGTGCTCGACTAAGAAATTATATTCCTTAATCAGTTCACGCATAGAGGAAATTTGAGCGTTTTTAGTTACAAGTGTTTCTCCATTTTGTTTGGCCAATTGCCTTGCGACAGTCAAGCCCATCATGTACCTATTTTTTTGAGATTGATCAGGATTGAGAAAATAAAAATAGTCTTTCTCTTTGATATAGATGGTATAGTTTCCATCCTCATTTTTATCAACTTTATGAGAAGGTATTAAAATGGTACCACTATTTAAAGCTCCCATATCCATCTGCACGTAAATGCCTTGCTTGCTTTCTTGCTCGACCTGCCAGGATTCCACTTCCAATTTCAATTCAAAATCATTTGCCGTTTTTTCTTTTGATTCTTGATATTGTTCTTTCAATTCCTCCACATCAAAAACTAACTGATTCTTAGAAATTATCTCTTTTATTTTTTCAAGAGAATAGAGTCCTTTCTTCGATAATGTATCATCTCGGACATTTCTTTGTTGGGGCTGATCGAGCAATTTATACTTCACAAATTTACCAGAGAAATCAATCTGAAGATTAAGCGCAGCTGCCTTTTGTTTGAAATCTTCTAACGACAAAGAGTGCTTCAGAAGGAAATCCAGACGCTCCTTAATTTCAAACCGATAATTATTTTGCCTCCGCCAAGCAGAATACTTTGTATAAGAATTTTTCATTGTAGGCTCAATAATTTTAGCGCCATAACGTGCCGCATGTTTGTCCGATATTGCCCTCAAATTTTTCAAGGTTTTCTTTTCCCAGCGAAATTTCTTGAGCGTTGAGGTATTGGTGGTATTAAGTATGATATGGTTATGAAGATGATCTTTATCCGTGTGGGTTGCGATCACAAACTCATAATTTCCACCTGTCAATTCTAACATCGTTTGACGGCCAATTTCATGAACCTGCTCAGGAGTCAAGTTATCATCTGGAGAAAAAGACTGGATAATGTGATGGGCCAATACTTGTTTTCCTGAAGATAATTCTTTCAAGTCGTCATCTCCTTTTTTAAAGGCTGCAGCTAATTTTGTCATGACCATTTCTTCATCTGCTACACTAAAATCAGAAATCCCATTACCAGATACTAGCTTCATTTGAAGCTCACCATCATGATAGACAAGAGGAAAATCAAGATCACTTTCTGCAGTTCCTGATACAAGAGTTTTCGCTTCATTCAGAATATAGCGTACAGCTATTTTTAAATTGGAAGGAGTTTTAATTTGTTTGGGTGTTTTGATTACTACCATTCGTCATACGTCCTTATTGTTTTCACTTTTCGTTCCTGTAAACTTTTCTTCTCCGCACTAGAAAGTTTGACAGCCACCATCTCTTTCAACTCAGATAGATAGTCAATGACTTGTGCCACTTCCTCTGGCGTAACCCCTTGATTTTCATTGGCATGTTTGGCAATTTGGTTGATGTTCGTACCCACTCGATTGATAGCAACTCGAAGGTCTTTCAATTCAGAAAAATCAATTTGAACCACCTTCCCTTGTACCAGTTGATTCTTCGCATAGTATTGAAAAGATGGAACTCCCATTTGGCCCATCGCCGTTTTAATTTGACGATCTTCCTCTGGTGTTAGTCGTATCAATTTTTGTATATAGCGTTTTCTATTTTCTCGTTTCTGCATTATTTTTTATCCTCTTTCTCTCAAAGTCTCTGGCATTTTCTGACCAGGCATCAGCCCCTGACTTCCTTGTGGCAAGCGTAGCAAATGGATATCCATTTGCGAAATTTAAAAAAATCAGAGAAGGAGAACCTTGTAGTTTTCCTTCTTGATTTTCTCAGTTTTGGGGAAATCCCCAAGCCCCTTTCCTATATCTTTTGGAGTACAACCTCTAACAATTTATCGCAACCAACTGAAGATGTTTTTGAAAATAGATGATTGCTTATCACTATTTTCTACACTTTTTTCTTTCTGACCTTGTAACTTTTCAGCTAGGACAGAAAGTTGTTGAGCAGTTAGAGGCTGGAAAATCGACTGCCCAATTTGTATTTCTGTCAGTAAGATTTTTTCTGTGAGTACAGCTTGAAATTCTTCATCTGTAATCATCTTGAGTAGCTCAATATTTTCTTCTTCCCACTCCAAAAGAGCAGGATCTCCTTCAGGTAGTTGAGACTGTTCTTCCTCTAGTTGCTCCAGAACTTTTTGGCGAGTCAAGTCTTTAGCGTTTGGCGATACTCCTTGAACTCTGTCTCCATCCATGATTGGAATAAAGTCTGAAAGGATGATGATCAGTTGTTCTTCTTGTTCATTAGTCATGAGTGTTGTCCTCCTTGATGATGATTTGTTTTTAATTTGACCTTGGGTTTATTTGGGGTGTCCCGTTCGGTCATTTCGAGAAACCCTTCTCTTTTTTTGATTGTGCATCTGCTTTCAACTCCTGCTTGTGATCTTCGACAGCCTGCTTGCTCTGATCTTTAAACTTCTCCAGTTTTTGTTCAAAACTACGCTTCGTTTGTTTCTCCTGACTCAATCTTAATTGTTCCAATGCTTGATCCATCCGAACCATTAAACTTTTAGCTTCTTGTTGGACAATATCCAACTGTGCTTCTAAATCAGCAAGTGTCTCCTTATCGGCAGACCACCCAGATAGATAGTTAAAGGAGTACTCTGACGTATCAATACCATAGTATGAAGAAACAACATAAGCGACACTTTCAGCCTGGAGTTCAGCAGTGCTTCTAGTTAGATTTTCTTTTTGAGGATTATCTGCATGGTGCAACTCTGCATGAGCCATCTCATGTAAGAAAGTTTTAATAATTTGAGCCTTGTTCATCTCATTACTACGTAAAACAATTTGATTTTCTGGGACAGAATAATATCCATGTTTATTATTTTCCATCTCCTCAAATCGAACCGATACATCATTTTCTTTTGCAATAGCCATCAGGGCACGGTAAAGATTTGCATAGTCCAAATCAGTCAGCTGTTCTTTCACTTCTGCAGCTTTTGGCATCTCCTTTCCTTCTGTCTGACTAACATCAAAAACTGGCACTAAACCAAAGAATGTAACTGTTTCTGGTTTCCCATTTTTATCCAATATTGGTTGGTTATTCTCATCCTTTTTGATCTTCGTCATAGGTTTAAAAATACGTAAAGCCTTCTCACCTTTTTTCACATAGCGACCAAAGTTTTCTTTCCACTGTTTGAAAGAAGCTACTTGCCTTGCTTCAGGATTTTGTGCAAGAATTAAGCGCAAGTTGCGATTAGAATAATTATTTAGTTGGCTCATTTTCGTTAGATAGTCTTTGTACTTATCTGAATTCAGAAACTCCTTAATCCCTTCTTTAAGATGACGACTTAATCCTGCCATATCTTTATTTTGAATAAAATCTGCGACTGCAAGACTGCCAGCTGCTAAAACAATTTCATCCGCTTGTAGACTGTCCTCGCCCTCTGGTTTAGAACCTGGTTTCGATCTAAAATCATACGGATTCGTTCCCTGAATCAACTCCTCCTCATCAGAAACACCATCAGCATCCGCATCATGTTCCAACTCCTGCTTGTTGTAGCTTTGTTCTTCTAGTTTGATTTCTTCGTCTTGTGATTTCTCAAATTCTTCTCGGACTGTGGAGATCGTTTGTTCAACTTTTTCTGATAAACCTTTGATTTCTTTTTGCCATTTTTCAATAAGGGCCAATTGTTCCATAGGTGAGTCTTTGACTCCCAACTTCTCAAACCAAGCAGATAGATTTTCGACCTCAACACTATCCATTCCATCAAAAGAGATAAATCCAAGGCGACCATCATGACTACTATCTGTAAATCCAATTGGACTATTTTCCAAATCTCCAAATGGGAGTTGGGATAGAAGTTGATCTGCGTAAAGAGTATCTTCTAAAGCGTAACTGAACTGAGAAATATCTAACTCACTCGCCAATCTCTCCAGATGATACGGAGTGAATATGGCCCCATCTATCTTCATCAATTCTGGGTACTCTCTCATTTCTCGTGTTCCAAGTCTTTCTTTGTGAGCGATTGGGTTAATCTCATTCCCAATATCGTAACGGATGCCATCCTGGATCAGTTCACCATCGGGAGCGTAGATACTAAACTGGATCTTAGTTGGAGAGATGTAATCTTCTGGGCGACCATCAGTCACTTGTTTTAACCCTTCCTGATGTAACGGATAGAAGCTCTGATTGGCCTTGTAAAGCTCTCTAGCAAAATCTTGATAAGATATCAGATCTGTTTCTTTAAAGGGCAATTTAGGCCCATCTGGGCGCTCCTCAGCCCATTGAAGGCGTACATGGTAGTTTTCTTTATAGATATGATCTTGTTTCCATTCTTTATAAAAATCTGAATTTGTGTCTAGAAGATGATCTTCTCCAGCTGCAGTAACAATCTGGTCAAATTTATCATTGTACCGTTTCGCATAGTCAAGATACTGATTCCAGGCTTGATGAAATTCTTCTGGAGTTTTTGAGATGTCACCTGGCACACCTAAATTATAGACAGTATCTAAGACTTGAGTAAAGGTAGCCGAATCAAGTAGGGGGCTATTCAGTGTGTTCTCAGGAGTTATTTGTTCAATTCCCTTAGTTGTATCAGGCTTGATTTCTTCAAACAAGCCATCTTTCAAAATGGTTTGCAACTCATTTCCTCTATCCTTGACATAATCCTCATTGATAGACAACTGTTCAATATTACCATCACGTTCACGAAAGACAGCAAGTATAACTTTTTCCTTAGTTTTCTCTACATCAACTTTTAGATCTCTCTTGATTTTCATGAGAGATGCAGGGACACGTTCTTCTCCTATATCTTTGAAAAGAAGCAAGAAATCCTCGTCTTTACTCTTGATAGCTTCTGAAAAGTTAAGTCGTTGCGCAATTCTCACTTCGTCTAAGTTATCCAAAACAAACGATTTAGGATCAAGAATATCCTCTAACATAGGAATAACTTGTAATTTTTCTTTTAGACTATTACTAACCAGTATTTGATTATAGTCTCCCCTTCCCTCAGCAAAATCGACTACAAAATCTCCAGCATTCCTACCTGGAACAACTGGCCTGATTCCTGTTAAGTGTAAAAAGTTTTCTCGTTTAAAATTAACATCTAACAAACTCACCTCTCCATTATTGGAATAGAAATAATAGATTTTACTATTCGCTAATTCCTCTAAATACCATTGAGATGATTTCTGAATAGAACCAGCATACTGATTCATTCTTTTCAAATCATCAGATGTAATTGGATGGTATTTCGATTGTCTTCGTTGCACTTCCTCAAAAGTTGTGCTAAAATGTAAGTAACGATAGGGTGATGTCGGGTGACTGGCAACAGTTTGCTCAAAGGTTGCTGATAATTCAGCTTCAGGTTCGGCACTGCCTACAGCATCATGCTGTGAATAGCCCTCTCCACCACTGGCCCTATCATTCATTTGCTCCTGAGAGTTCTCAGGAGCTTTTTCTGTGCTCTGAATTTGTTTTTTAGGCTCCCTACCATCTCCAAGAGGATTGGAAGGTTTTTCATAGGTCACTGTTTTGTCCGAATCAATAATCATTTGTTTTCTAGGCTCTACTGAAAACCCTATATTATTCCAGTTTTCCTTCAACCACGTTGCATCTTCAGGAGAAAGGTGGCTGGTATCAGGAAAGTGACTTGATGATTGAATTTCCTCAGCCTTTTCCAGTTGCTTGGTCTGCTTCAGAATCTCATTCCAGTCTGTCTTCTCCTGGCCTTCACGTTTTGGTGGTCTTGCATCTATAACTGGGATTTTCTTCTCCCGTAGTTTGGTAATAAAGTCTGTACCTGCTTTATCGTGATCAACTGCCAGCGTGATGAGATCATCATATTTGTGATCTTGGAAAAGTGTGGATGTTTCCGCTGCAACAGATAAGAATCTTGAGGTACGTGTTAGCTCACTGGACTTGGTATAATCCCTTTCATCCATAGGAATATCCCCTCGCTCCTGTAACATTTCAAGAACATAGTGAGACAAAACTCCCTCTTTCAATCCTTCCATCGCAACCAGTCGAACATCGTTTAATTCGTCCTTATGAAGCTCATAATAGCTCATAAGGTCAATGGGTGCCTCTGCCACAATTAAACGCTTAGGAGAGCCTATAGAAACGTTTAAACCACTGATACCCTCTGATTGATACATGGTTTGCTTCAAGTACCCCTTCCCTGGATGGCGTTCTTGATCAGGAACAAGCCCCTGAAGACTTGCACCTACCAGTTGCTGATTTCTGTCCAAGTATTTAAAAATTAAGACATCTTCTATAACACCATCTTTATCCTTACGTTTAGCTTGGGCTAATACTCCCTTCTCCATGAAGAAGTCGATTGTATCATCAGAGAGGCCTCTAATCTCCTTGAGATAGGACCTCGCCTCCACAAATGGTTGTTCGTAAGGCGCTAGTGTATAGTTGAAAGGCTTACGTTCTTCCTCTACTGGTTTTGCTTCAGGAAAGGATCCTGTCTCCAAGAATACCATAGCATCTTTATATCTGACATTTTTCATTTGTTGCACGAGTTGGATGGTATCACCAAAGAGGTTTTGAGAATACCACTGCCAGGTATTCTTCACAGTATCAATCTTAAATGAGTCATGCTCGGCCCAATAATACTCTCGATGTGATTTCCTCTTCATTTCCATTCCGAGGCTACGAGCTACTTCTAAAATATCCAGCGATTTTGCCTGTGCTTTTGTTAAAGGCATACTCTTTCCTCCTCTACTAATTCCTTAAATAAAAGATATCCTTCAGGAGTTGCATCTAGTTCACTAACAACTATTGGATCTTCCTGACTCGTTGTCACAAAAAGATGAGGAGCTAATTGATAGAAAGTCTCCTCATCTGCCTGTTTGAATAGCTGCCAAATAGCATAACGTTCTGTGGCTAAATTTTCTAGCTTTAATGCTAAAACTTGTGAGATACTCTCCAGGTATCCTAATTGTATTTTTGGTGTTTCCATCCTACTATCCTTTCTGTATGTTAGGCCACGAATAACTCTTTTAGCTGCGGAGTCAAATCGTTAGCATATAAAAGCAAGCCGTCGATGTCTGTTCCTTTTCGAGTGTATTCGTACCAGTTTTCTTTGTCTTCAGGAGAACTTGCAATCTCATCTTTTCTAGGATGATCATAGACACTTGCTTTTTTATCTCTGAAGACATTTTGTTTAGAAATAAAGACCAATCCTTCTTCTACCCCAATTCTTGCGACTTCATCTGGAGTTAGAAGGGGACGGCCTTGAATTTGTTTATTTTCACTTGATGAGCCATTACGATAACTATGCGATTTTGAAGTGGACCTAGTACGTATAGTCTGCTTACCTGACCTTGTAGAATAGTATTCCATCGTATCCTTGTCATTTGTCCCTAAAAATAGGTGAGTAGCACAGTTATTAAAGATGGTCTTCCAATCACTTTTATAAAGTGATTCTAGCTGATTGAAAGCTTGGATGATAATCTTAATAGACATCTCACGACTACGAATAGAAGAGAGGACCTGGGCGAAGTTTGGAATACGGCCAATTTGTGCAAACTCATCGAAGATAAACTGAATATGGCGAAGATTTTTTCTACTGTAGCCAGGTACTTTCCCTTGCAAGATATCATCAGCCTTATGTGTAAGAACCTCAAAACCAATCGCAAACAAGATTGATGAAAGAAAATTAAAGGCGTTATTGGTTTCAGGAATAGCAATAAAAACGGCTGTCTTTTTCGTATTCCAGGTATCCATTTCCATGGTATCCTCACTAATCAAGTTTCTGACATCTTCGTGGTCGAAGATAGAATAACGAGAAGACAAAATCGCTACCACACTGTTTCTTGTCTCGCCTCTGAAGTTTTGGAATAATTTCCACTGTTTATAAGCATAGTTGTTAGGTTGATGTTCGTTCAGTTCTTCAAACATCTGCTCGACAGGGCTTGGTACATCTGGATCCTCTCGATACATATTTCTTAATAGATCTGCAACGTGGCCCAGGTTTGGCATATATAACTGGACTCCAGTTTCAGGATCCTTAGAGTCAAAATAGAGATAACCAATCAATGCCCGTTGCAGCATCAACTCTGCTTGAACCCAGAAGTCTTCTCCAGTATGCTCACTCTTCTTCGTTCCCTCAGTAATTGCTTCAGAGATACGATCAATATCTAGCTCAGACTTCATGTAATGAAAAGGATTAAAACGATCTGAATTCTTGAGTCGAATCAAATCCAAGATTTTAACAGCAAAGCCAGCTTTTTCAAGCATCTTCCAACTTCGTGTACCAGGTTTCCTTTTGGATCTGTCACAACAAAGTTTGAGTTCATCTGCATTAAATTTGGCAATACAAAAGTAAAGGTTTTACCGTCTCCAGGAAGACCAATGACAATCACATTTTTATTGAGCTGGACATTGTAGGCTAAGCGAAAATTAAATAGGCCCATTTTGACCTGTTTTGAAAAAATCATATTCTTCTCAAAATCAACGTCTTCAAACCGTCTCATTTCCTTCAAAGTCGCAAAACGAGCACTACCTTGTTCTTCTCCTTGGCGATATAAATTCTTATCCATAGAAGCATAGACAAGCATTGGGAGACCGAATCCGATCAACCCAGCATATAAGGCTCCTGAATCAAAGAATACACCAAAAGAGAAGCGTTCCCAGTGTTCTAGCAACCAACGAAGCCGCAACATTCCCATAAAAGGTACTGCTGCAGTCGAAAGTTGGTAGTAATGGTAAAAGGACTGGAAAATAACAAATGAAAATAGCCCCACCACCAGGTAGGGCCATATAGGTTTTCTAATCATCGTGTCTTCTCCTTCCCAATCTCCTTCGTAACTACTGGCATCGTCCCTTTATAGATCTTGTTTGTCTTATAGTAATTGATTTTATCTTCAGGAGTCATTTCATGTGGTTTCTTCAGCACCTTTTTCGCAAACTCTTCCAATTTTTCTGGGCTTTTCGTGATGTCTACCAACATCTCTTTGAGAGCCTTTTCTACCAAGGTGCGATTTTTTGTTTCAAAGAAGAGATAAGTTGCACCATCTTTTTGATGATAAGTAAAACCTATCTTATACTCCTCCAGGTAATGCTTCAACTTGGCCAAGTGAACTTCACTATTTAACAACTTCTCGACATCTTTTTTTGATTTGGTGGCCATAAAATCATTAAAACGTGTCTCCCCTTCAAAGGTTCGGTTCGCTGCCTTATGTTGTTTCTTTTCATAATGGGCTTTTGCGAGGGCATACAGAGCTTGTATCGTCATCTCCAGGGTAACTTTTCCTTTCAAAGCCAGAGAATGACTGACTTTTTCTTGATCCATGTAAGACCTCCTTTATTTTGGATAATTAGATAGTTCTGGCTTAGCAATAACCTGGAATCCGTAAGGTGCTGAAGGTTCTTCCTTTACAGTAACTACCAAGCGTTTCTGACTTCTGTTCTCACCGTCTTTCACGGCTACTACATAGGTTAGCTGATAAGTTGCTTCATCAACAATCAAGCTAGATTCCAAAATCACAGACTGCAGTTGACCTGCTTGTCTATCTATCGTTAATTGAGGAGCTACGAAATCAGCCATTTTCCCTTTATCAGAGTAAAGGGCTGGCAAAAAGTAACGTGAAAAGGCATCTAGTTCCCCTGTTTTTGACTGAATGGTTTTTAGATTTGAAAGTTCCTTGGATACGGCCGAGAGTTGCTTTTCTTGATGGTAAACTAGCGTAAGTGATAAGCCAGCAAGTGTCAGACTTCCTACTAGACTCAATAACACCAAAACTCTTCCTAAATACACCCAAAAAGAGCGTTTAGAAGAGGTTCGAGGTTTGGGAGTTTCATGTTCCAAGGAAGAGGCTTCAGCTTTTTCTTCAGGAGTCTTCTCTTGATGTTTTGTTTTTGGCTGGCGCTTAAAGAAAGAGGTTTTTGCTTCTTTTGGTGCAGCTCCTGTTTATTCAATGTACCAGGCTTCAGGAAGAGGCTGTCTGCGATTCCCTCAAACGGTAAATAGACATCTTCTTGATAGATCACTACATTCTTTTTATCCAGCTCCTCTACCAATAAAACGGCCTCTGCCTCCTGATGCTTAACCTTGGCATTTTCTCGCTCCAGGGCTTGATAAACAAGGTCTCGATTCTTATACGTTGTGGTCGTGTTTTGTGTCAGATTGGTTAAACGGTACATGTTTTTCATCTCCTTTCAATTTTCCTTCAGCAAGAGCTGTTTCAATATCAGCCCAGGTTAAATTATGTTTGGCCAAGTAGATTGACCGTTCCTCATGTTTGGCCAGAATGATTTGAGTTTCTAGCTGCTGCAGTTTCTCTTCTTCCTTCTTGGCCTTGGTCATATAGTCAGCTAAGCGGTCTTCCGCTTTCTGTTTTTGTTTTTCCAAAGTTTCTAATTTTGTCATTGTTCCTTTTTCCCTTCTGTACTTTGTGTTTGGTTAGTGATTGGTTTGTTTAACGATGGAATACTCGCCTTTTCGCTGGCGTTCAAGCTGTCCACAATCAAAATGGGGTCAATATGATTTACCAGGTATTTCCCATCTTGCTTGCTGAAGCGAATCCGTATGGTTCTTGAAGATCCTACGTTTGTTTGGGCGTTAGTATAATCATACTTCTTCTGTAACTGTGTCTGAGTGTATCTCACTTGAGCTAGGGCAACATTATTTTCTTGATCGATGTAGATGGTAGAAGACTTCATCTGTGTATCCACTACATAGCCCTTATAGGTTTGTACCGTTGGTTCTTCTTCAGAGTTCACTTCCTGATTGTAAGCAGCTTCTGTCATATAGGGCAAATAGCGATTTCTATTTTCTCCAAGATCCTGCTTATTGAAGTAAGCCGTCAAAAATTCCTTTACATATTCTTGCGTTAGTTCGCTCCCCTCTGCTTTGGTTTCTTGTTGCGTAGTTTCAGCTTCCTGTTTAGCTTTCTTTTGCGATGAGGTTGCTGCTCCAATCCAGAATACGAATCCTAGAACTAGCACAACTCCTATAAGGATTCCTCCTATTTTCAGGAGTTTCAATTTCTTCATATCTATCATTTTCATGATTTACCTTCTTTCTTTTTTAATTCGGTGTTGCAAACGAATAGTAGTAAGCTGGATATAGGACAGAAAAATGTACCTTATCCTGTACTCCTTTGATATTACATTCTGAAACGAGGAATGAACCGTCTGGATTCACAGCTTCCACAATCGCAACATGGCCGTATACATCTGGTGTCCCACCAAATCCACCTACTACTGATACAACAGCTCCTTTTGTTGGAGTTGTACTATACCGCCATCCTTTTGCAACTAGGTTTGCCACCCAATCCTGACCATTACCAAGGTAACCATAAGCTCCTGATAAGTCTGTAATCGTTCCTAGTTCAACTAAACGATTATAGGCATACCAAGTACATTGTCCCACTTCATAACCGCTTCCTTGTTGTGTAGTCATAGAAGCTTGTGTAGGAGGGTGCTCCACTTTTGACTGATACTCGGCAGGGAAATTCCAGGAAGATGCTAACGCTCCACCTCCTCGAACTTGTTGAGTAAGAAAAGCGTGGATCTGCTTAGCATTATTCTGGCGCTCTAAGACCTTATCTCCAGAGTTTCCTTCCCAATTAACCAGGAAACGCTCTGTAAGCGTCTCTACATCCTCTGTACTAGTTAGAATTGAAGTTAGTCCTGTGATATAGTAAGGAGTATCCCCCTCCAACATAAAATCCAGTTGCAGTTCCAAATCATACCACTTCTTATTCTTAGATTTTGCATAGTTTAATAATAGAGTATGTCTCGTGGAGCCATCCGCTGTATCTGTCCACTGTCCCAATCCTAAACCTCGTCGAAGAATATTTGGGTATCTTCCGTTATAAATCGCTGGTCCTCCTATAGCTAACCAGGACTCATCATCCCAGGAAGAAGAATCAGCCCCTACTGGTGGGCTAAGATAGTCTCCTTCAGCACGTTTAGGATTGATATTACTTTCAGTTGCAAAGTTTCCAAGCATGGCTGCCAAACCATTATCTGTCAGCCTGGTACCTTTTGCTTCAAGTAGTCTTTTATCGCTCGTGATTTTTGTCCTAAATCACCATCAAGTGTAGTAATGACTGAGGTTGTCTGATTGTACGTGACAGATTGAAAGTAAAAGCCTGGATTGACTGATGTCCACTTTTCTTTCTTATCCTTTGTCTCTTTTTCCTCCAGTTTTTGATACTGAATGACCTGGTAACCATTTGCCGTTACCTTCCCAACCTCGTCTCCAGCTTTGACCTGATCACCGTCAGAAACACGGATATTTCCTACCTCTTCATAAGTAAAGATGGCTTTATCTGTTTTGATGGATACAGTAGTATCATCTGTCACACTGACTTGACCGTCAATAGGAGCTCTTAGAGCTTGTCCTGTTGAAGCTTTTAGTTGTGTTTTCTCATAGATTTCACTCTTAGAGGTATAACCAAACCGCTTCAGGATAACTAAAGGAGCTTGATAAGAAGGGTCGTCCTCCTGGTAAAAGGGATTAGCTAGTTCTTGATAAGAGGGGTATCGACCAACTTCTTTAGTCAAATCCTCTAGCTCTTTATACTCTTCTAACTCGCTATCACTCAACTTAGTCCACTTGAGATCTGACGAGGGGCCATATAAGTCAGCCATCTTTTTCAAGTTGTGAGGGTCATCATTCAAATGATTCCAAAGATCATTCAAGGCATCCGAATAGTGATTGAAACCTAATATCCCAGCCCATTCACCACCAGTCCCCTCATTCCAGTTACTTTCTGGTTTCCACTCACTACCGTAGCGAAAGTTCATGAAAAAGATCATGTCATCGATGTTTGTCCAATAGTCTACCTTATCATTTGACTTCTCTCGATCTCGTTTACTTATCTGAAGCCAGGACTTGTTCAGGTCAAATTCATTTTGTTGGACAGGACCACTTCCTCCAAACATGGCCATAAATGCCCCAAATACTGCAAAGATGAGGAACATCAAGAAATAGGACTTAACTGCTAATGGATTGGATAGAATGGAACGTAGAGGCTTTGTCACAACCTTCAAGACCTTTCCTGTACCTCTTGATACTTTCCCAAATTTTGAACGAGCTATACGATTCCTAGTTTGTTTCATCTTTTTGCTGAGTTTTCCTTCCCAGGAGAACTCTTTTGGTGTTCGAGTATACCCTCGCCCTCTGATGAAATTATAGCTTCTATTGAGCTGTCCATAGCTGTGCTTGATTGAATACTTGGATAATTTTCCTACAGCATTTAACGCTCTTTTAGAGGCGTTTACCTGGTACTTAAATTGACGAATGTTTTGCCTCGCCTGAACCCAGTCTCCAAGAATATCATTATCTCTGACTGTCTTCTCAACGTCGTGTCTCGCTTTCATTCGAGTACTTTGTTTTGCACGTTTCTTTAGGCGGTTAGGGATATAACTATCATCAGCTTTTTTAGCTCGTTTATAGAGCGTTGTTGCAATTTGTTTTTCCAACTTTGCTCGATCACGTTGTTGCTTAAAGAAAAGACCTCTAGCTGTTGCTTGAGGTCCTTTGTGTAGTTTATAATCTTTGTTCGCTAAGCGATAATTCTTCTTAGCTTCTTTAAATGCAACTTTTGAGTTTAAACGTGCTTCTTTAGGATTTTTTTCTGCATTCTGGGAGGATCCTTCTTTGATTCTCCGCTTACGCTCCTGTTTTAATTGATTGGGATCACTTTCAAACAAAAGAAATCACCTCTCTTTCTATTTTTTAACTATCTGTCGCTACCAATTGATACAGTTTGGTATCTTTAGGGATAGGATTTTCAAATGGAACAATCGTATCTCCAGCTACGATCAAACCAGTACCTTTTGCTTTTGGTCGCAAAACAAATCGCTCCAGTGAAGGTGTAAGAGGAATTACCTGCTCCAGGGCTTCTAGGTCTGTCCGCTTCAGCTTCAGGAGGGCTAGAAACTCACAGTTTGCGACCAGCTTTCTACCTTCCTCTGTAGATAAAACAGTCTCTGGGTTCTGGGTAATCCCTGTTGGAATAGCCCCGTACTTACGAATACGTGAGTATAGCTCTGTAAAGAAGGTTGCTTGCAATTTGTTTTTGAAGTATAGCTGCAACTCATCGAAGTACAACCATGTAATAGCTTTTCCTTGATTATTGACTACCTGGTTCCAGATGAAGTCCTGAATCACCAGGAGGGCAAATGGCTTCAATTTACCACTCAACTGCTTCAGATTGAAGATAATAAAGCGACTATTCATATTGACGTTTGTAGGATGTGCGAAAATATCATTTGATCCAACCGTATAAGGTTCAGCCTTCAGCGCCAACTCCTTGGCCACATCTTCAGGTTGTCGTTCTAAAACTGATTGCCAATCCTTAAATGTTGGTTTTTCAAATTCCTCATAGGTCTTTCTCGTTACACGGTCAATCATCGCAAATTCATCGTCTGATACCTCAGAGAATATATTTTCAAACAAGGTTGATAAGAGGTTTGATTTTTGGCCAATCGGGTCACTATCTTCTGCCTGCAGTTTATCCTTATCAGGAAGATCCAACAAGTTAAAGTGATGTTGCGATCCAGGAGCGATTGTGATAATTTCTGCACCTAATTCTCGGCCAATACCAGTGTACTCATCTTCAGGATCGACGATAATAATATTATCTTCAGGGTAACGTAGAGTTGTAGGAATTATCTCTCCACCTTTAGCAAGAACAGACTTCCCTGATCCTGACGTTCCAAAGATACAACCTGAACCTGTATTCAAGTCTTTCTTACGGTCAACTGTGATAGCGTTCTTAGATAGCTGATTCTGGCCATAATAAATTGCACGTGGACTGTTAGATCGAAGATCTACGTTGGTAAATGGGACTTGTGTGGCCAAGTTACTGGTAGTCATATCTCTCATAAAACGGCGTTTTACGTTGATAAATGGAATCCCAATCGGTAGAATCGTATTCATGGATTCTTCCTGGTACAAGTAACACTTATCCAGTTCTACCGTATTCTTACGGACAGATCGTTGAACTTGCTCAGTGTAGATATTCAACTCCTCCAGACTGTCAGCCATGAAGAAAATCGTCATCACACCTGAAAACATTTTTTGGTCATTGTCCTGGAGTTCTTCAGTCCATTTCTCTGTTTCACGAGATGTCTCCACAGCCTTCCCACCAACAGCCAGGTCACTTCCATAACCTTCTTTTGCTGCAGCCTTCTGACTTTTGATCATTTCCCTACGTACACTTGACTTAACTGTCTTGATTTTCTTCAGGGCATCTGCAGTATCATAGGGCTTCGCATGCAGACTGATAGCCAGCTCAATTCCTGTATCCAGGATATTCTTAATCAGTTTGTCATTCAAGAAGGTAGGATATTGTCTAACATACATCACCCTTGCGAAACAATCATCAATTTTCATATGATCTTTTTCAAACTTCAGATAGTTTGGAGCTACAAAGTCCCTGGTTGATAATCCAGAAATAGCGATGTCTTCATAGTTGAAATCAATAAAACCTTCTCGCCTCAAGAGTTTTCGGAAGATAAGAAGACGATCTAATCCCTCTAACTCCTTAAAGGAGATTCCCAAGCCACTGTATTGACTTTCAATAACGCTGGCTGTATCATCAAGGATTCTTCTAGCTTGATGATCCTGGTCTGTTTGGGTAGTAATCGTCAGATATTTTTCTACCTTGAAGGTGTTTTGTTCCTGAGAAAAACGATCATTGATCATCGCATTGTATTCTTTACGATAATCATCATATCCATCTCCAACTAAATCATAGCGGATAGAAGATAAGCTATTGCTTTCTACTCGACGATTCAGGATCAATAGCTGCATATCATTGTCAATATCCAGCGAATTAAAAATATCAGCGCTTGTTTCAATGATATCAATTCGCTCATCATCTGTTGCAGTAATATAGCTTGTATCACCTAGGCGATAGGTCTTTGAAAATTGATCATTTGTAATTTTCATGAGCCCATCAGGCATCAACCATTGATAATTAAGACTATTCTGTGTAGATGCCGTCATGGTACGTCTTAGACGTTTGGCCCGTTCCCGTTCTTCCTTAGAGAGTTTCGGGGTTTTCTTTCGGCCGAATAAATTCATTTCTTGTATATTCCTTTCTGTCATAATCTGTCTGATAAGAGCGTTCCTGCTTAGTCAAAAGGAAACGAACCTCATCTTTAATCTTTTCATCAATATAACACCCGAAAATAACAAAAGGCGCTAATAATAAAATATCAACGCCATAAAGGATTATATCAGGTGCCTTCAGCCAATAGAGAATAGTAGTGACAACTACTGTCAATGCTATCCCAAATAGTAGCACTAACTGTCTCAGTGTCATATACCCTATAACTGGCCTTTCGTAGCTATCTAAAGCCTTTAAAAATTCACTGCCTAAACGTGTCATTCTGTTCCTTTCTTCAGTACCTTTTTAGCAAATTCCTTCCTAGTTCACCTGCATGATATTCTTAGCCATGCGTTGGCTGCCAAATAGCATGACAATGTATATAATTCCTTTAGCTATCGCAATTAAAGCACTTGTCCAGGCTCCAGTCTTATCAACTGTCAAGAGATCATTAGTTACAATAGCTGGATAAAGCATGATCACAACCACTAAAATCAATCCCTGAAGGACAGCAGCAGCATAGAGCTTAAAGAAACCGAGGCAGATCGGGCGTAAGCTATCCACCATGTAACAAGCGACAATAATTTTAGCGATTCCCTTATACGTGTAAAGCGTAAAGGAGCGTAACAAGATCAACAACTTAGTCGAGATCTGACCAACGAAATCGACAACCCAATAAATAAACTGTAGCATAGCTTTTGCAATGGCATTAACTCCCTTTAAGTCTGGTAGTTCTGAACTGAAAGGATTTGGGGCATTTTTAGCTACTAACTTGATAATGACATTGAACAACCAAGACAAGGCATCAAAAATCGCATCCACATAGAGAATAAAAAAGAGTGCGATGGCATACTTGAGGATTTCTTCAATCCAAAGCTGAAAAGACAGCTCCCCACCATTGCTTTTGAGTTGTTGGTTCCAGTTCATGAGGTTGATACCCATAAAAAGGAGAAGAAGCAAAAGGGCTACCTTCTCCATCGATCCCGAAACAGTTTCCATCAATTCATAGGCCGTCGCATTATAGTCTTTCAGACTCATGGTTAGTTGATCAAGTGTGGATTGGTTCATAAAACCACCTCCTTTTTCTTCCTCATACTAGCCAAGAGATTGAAGACCTGTTGCCAAAGCTGTAAAGAGGGCTTTTAGGACGGCGCCAAGAAGAGCGCCTAAAATCAAACTTTGGATCCCTTTATCCTTCTTGTCATCCAATTCACGTTTGATTCCTACTGCTAAGTCCCAGGCACCCCAAGCGGCCCAACCAATACCGATAATCCCACCGATATTCCCAAGTTTGTTAATAAAATCTACAACTGCATCCATTATTTTTTTCTCACTTTCTTTTTATAAAAAAGGTACTAAGAAAGATTCCTAGTACCTACTTTGTTTATTTAATACTATTTTTCATCCTCTGGACGAAAGGTTAGAGAGAGGGCTGTAATCACAGCTAAGACAACGATAATGGTCGTTTCCCACCAGTGATAGATTGGAACACCTTCTGGCATTGTCCAATCTTTAAACCAAAGTTCAACACTTGCTGGAGCAGTTCCTTCTTTTGTTAGAAATGCCCAATAACACAGAACAAGAAACGCAACTACTACCTTAAACACAAACCAGCCAATTGCTGTAGCAATCAAGCTCTTAATCAGATTAAAGATAAAGAGGAGAAACATGAGTGGAGTCGCAACCATCAAAACGGCAGCTCTCGCAATCACACTCGGTAGGTTCTTCATTCCTGACCAGATGGCTTTCCCTAGCAACGTAGGCCTTTTTTCCACTTCTTCCCTTCAGGTTTGGTGACTTCTGATTTTGTTTTAGTTGGGGTATAGTATCTATATCCACTTCTAGTCACATGTGCATCCATTTTCGTGTCCTTTCTCATCTCTCTTCCCCCTCTTTTTTATGGCTTCATTATACCATAGATGAGGGGGAATTTCTAGATGTTCTATTTTTTATGCTTACGAAGCCCAGCTCCTGCAAGACTCAACAATCCCAAAATCATCCCCCAAGTTGGAAGCATGCTTGCTGCTGTTCCAGTGTTTGGCAGTGATTGTTTTGGTTTTCCAGGTTCTTCAGGTTTTGGTGGTTCTGGAGTGTTGGTTGTTACCTTCGCAATCATTTCTTGTCCATTGACAATATTGATGAAGGTATTCTCAATCTTATCACCAGCTTCAATACGCTCAACCTCGATGTAGAAGTCAGCATCAAAGGTTCCTTTAACCCCTAGAGATTTTAGGAAGTCTTGGTTGATAACATAAGACCATTGGCCACCTTTGGCATCCCACTTAACAGTCACAAGTTTCTTGATGAACTCTGAATTAGTATCTTGATTGAACTCAAAGGTAAAGGCATAAGCGCTACCTTTGGCAATCTTATCTCCTGCCTTAATCACTTTGCCATCCTTCAGGATAACATCGTAAGGCAAGGTTAGATCTTTTTCTGCTGTGTATTCTGTACCCTTGATGATGCCTTTCCAATTACCAGTATAGCGGTCATGCTTCATATCGAGTTTATCCAAACCGTCATATTGGTACAACGTATGGTGTCTTTCTGGGACAGTTGCACCATCAAGAAGGTACTGAATCAACTCACCCATTTGAACTTCTTTACCATCAAGAACTTTCTGACCTGTTTTATCAAGCGCATGTTTTTCTGGGTGTTTTGGTTTAGGTGGCTCTGGTGTACGAGTAATAACCTTGGCAGTCATTTCTTGTTTATTGACAATATTGATGAAAGTATTCTCAATCTTATCACCAGTTTCAATACGCTCCGCCTCGATGTAGAAATCTGCATCAAAGGTTCCTTTAACTCCTAGAGAGTTTAGGAAATCTTGATTGATAACGTAAGACCATTGACCACCTTTGGCATCCCACTTAACAGTCACAAGTTTCTTGATAAACTCTGAATTGGTATCTTGGTTGAACTCAAAGGTAAAGGCATAAGAGCTACCTTTGGCAATCTTATCGCCTGCCTTGATAACCTTACCATTTTTCAATGTCACATCATAAGGTAACACAAGCTCTTTTTCTGCTGTGTATTCTGTACCCTTGATGATACCTTTCCAATTACCAGTATAGCGATCATGCTTCGTATCGAGTTTATCCAAACCGTCATATTGGTACAACGTATCATGTTTTTCTGGAACAGTAACACCGTTAAGAAAATACTGGATATAGTCGCCTAATTGAACTTCTTTGCCATCAAGGACTTTCTTGCCAGTTCTATCAAGTACATGTTTTTCTGGCTTAACATTTGGAACTTCAACTGTTACAAGATTTGACTGATAACTATTACCAAAGTCAATTTGTTTAAAGTCATTCTCGACTTTCTCCCCTGCTTTAATCAAGAGTTTAGCTGGAAGATCAATCGTCACGTTTTTATTTTGCTTCACGTAGTTTTGATAGAAACTCTTGGAATCTTTTGCTACCCAGAGATAGAATTCACCCTTCGGATTCAAGTTCAATTCCTTCAGGATTTTATTGATTGCATCTGTACGACCTGCATCTGAGAGCACATGGTACATATCAAAGAGATTTTTCACATCTTTACCTGCAGCAGTCATCTTGATCTTGCTGTGGTCAACTGTGAAGGCTTTGTCTTGAACATCATCCAGGATTCCAAACTTCTTACCAAGTGCTTCCACTGAAGCAAGTGTTTTGGTGTAAGGGCTGTAATCTGTCATCAAGCGGAAAGTCACGTTGCGATCAAATGTTGTCGCCCCATTGATATCCTTACCAGAGCGATCCAGAACCGATTTTACTGGTTTAGGTGGCTTCGGTGTGTAGTTCGTAACAGTGTTTGAAAAAACTTCATAGTCGTTTACTAAAACCTTGTAGGTATTATCGTAAAATCCTTTATCATAGATTGGCTTCCAGGTAATCACTGGAGCTTCTAGGCGCTTCCCTTCGTATGTTGCAGTAAAGGTATAAGTGTTCTTTCCTGCATCATAGGCAACACCCCATCCTGCTTTCTCTGCCGCTGCTTTTGTGACAGCTACATCAGGAACTGCTCCAACTTCGAGTGGATCAATGATGGTAATCTTGTCCCCTTTTTTCAGGTTCGCATAGATATTGTCATGGGTCAATGTATAAAGCTGAGTAGCGTTTTTAGCTACCGTTTTACCATCTGTGTTGGTCTTATCTGTATCTGCTACAGATTTTCTGACAACTGGCTTATACTGCAACTTGTAGCCGTGATAGCTTGCAGACAATTTCTGGTTTTTGGTTTCAGAAAGAGTTTTAAGAGCCAAGGTTGGCTTGACTGGATTCTTCGCTTTGACCAATTCAGCTGATACAGGTTCAGGTTTGACAGGTTTCACAGTTGTTTTAGTAATGGTTGCTGTAGCTGGAACTTCAACAACTGGGGCTACAACCTTAGTGTTTAAGGCAAACCAGTATGTCTGTCCTGCTGGCGTTGCATAACCATCCCATTGAGTAAAATCAGTCGAGAATGCTGTCCCTTCTTTAAAGACACCCAGCGCAGCCCCCTTGTATTGATAAGGTGAGTCAGAAGTATCCCATGTTACTCCAACCTTATCCTCCGTATTGTAATCATCAGCATAGTTATAACCATCATTTTTGTGGTAGGTTACAGTTGAACCATTGATTTCGATGTTCTTACCATTGACTGCACCAGCACCTTCCCAACCAATCATGTTGTAGTTCAGTGATGAATAAGTAAGGGCTGCTGGAGTCTTTTCTGAAGCATTAAAGGCCACTTCTTTCCCATCCACGTTGTAGTAGTAGGTATCTGTGACTCTGAAACGCATATAGTCATAAGATGTCCCAATTCCGTCGTTTCGTGCAGCTACAAATCCTTCAGTAGGATCATTCAAGACATAAACGTCAATTAGACCAGTTTCACCTTGGTTGATGATTTCAAACTTACGGTGGATACGAGAAATATCATGTTTTTGGCCATCTGCTGTTGATACGGTTAAGCCTTTCAAACCAGTATAGTCAATTTCTGTTTTCCAACCATTTCCAACATCCTGATATTTCAAGACTTTGGTAGAATCAAGAATGCGACCATATCCAGAATTTCCACTTGAAGAAGCGACATAACTTGTAGTCAATTCTTTAGCGCCAGAAGCACTAGATTTTACGTTAGCATTTGGATTAGCTGCAGAAAGGCTCAGAGCTTGCAAGACTACTTCTTTTGTGTAGCCTTCCGTGCTTGTTTTGGACTGAAGTTCGTTGTATTTCTTCTGCCATTCAGCTTGGGCCTTCTTAGCTTGATTATAAGCCGTCTGGTTTTGTTTGGCAATTTTGTTAGCCTCATCTACTGAGGAAACTTCTTGGGTTTTAGAACTGAGAAGTACACCAGAGTTTTTCAAATCAGCGAACTTACGGTCAGCATCTTGATTGACTTGATCACTAGCATTCTTCTTCTCTGTGTAGGCAGCCATGAGGGCTTTGTTAAGCTCCACTTTGCCTTTTGCAGTCGCAATAGCCTGGTCATTTTGTTTCTTCAATGCTTCTACTTCTGCGACTGAAGAGACCGTACGTGTAACGACTTTAACGTCAACATTTTCTTTCTTCAGCTGTTCAGATGCACTTTCTACCGCTTTGTTTAGAGCAGTAGCTTGTTCAACAGTAGCATCATACTTAGCTTTTTCACCCAGGTAGGTTGAGACAGCTTGCTGGTTTGCTTCTAAGACTTTCTTAGCTGTTTTAGTAGCTTGCTTGTTTTTGTCAGCAGTTCCATCCGTGGCAGTCGAACCATCATTCGTCACTGTGACAGTTGTTGACCCTTCATGCTTGGATTTTTCATCAGCTACAAATTGATTGTTAGCTTGGATGGCTTCCTGTGCTTCCTTGAAGGCTGTATTGTTTTCGACTTGTTTTGCAGTTGTAGCTTCAAGCTCCTTGACCTGCTTGTCCTGATCTTGTTTAATCTCAGACTTAGATTGTTCAAGACTAGATGAATTAGTGTCTGTACCTTTGTCAACACTTGGTGTTTCAGATACAACTACTCCAGCTTGTTTAGCCTTGTCAGCAGCCTTTGTGACTGCTCCATTATCAATCGCTACAGACTGGCTTCCTGTTGTTTTGCCAGCTTGTTTAGCGTATGCGTTGTTATCGTTTTTAGTTTCAGGCTGTACTGCTTCATCCGCCAATACAGAACCTGCAGAGAAGGCTACAATACCTGCAACTGCAATTCCTGATACTAAGCCTTTAGCCCATTTTTTCTTACGGAAATATCCGTGTCCTTGTGTTTTTTCTGTCATTTAATTGTTTCCCTTTCCATTTCACCTTAAAACATTTTCTTCTTGTAGACGTAGCTGACTGCTGTCAACAACATAGCCCCAATAGCACCCAGAATGCTTTCTGCAGCCCCAGTGTTTGGAAGTGTTTTGAGTTTGCCTTCTGAATCAGTAACAGAGATAGTCTTATCTTCATTGACAGTACCTCCGACCTCTTCAGGAGCCACTACAGAACCATCTGAAAGGACTACGTTTCCGTTTTGGGTGCTAACAATAGACGCACCTGTATTTGTTTCAACGGGCTCTTTGGTTACATCATGGACAACCTGTCCAGTCGATGTAGATGTTGTTCCAATTTGAGATTTCCCTTGCTCATTTGCCTCATCAGTTGTTTTTGGCTTTTCAGCTGGCACACCGTCAAGACTTTCAGCGTTATCTTTACCTTGTGGCTTGTCTGAAGGTGCTGACTGATCTGGTGTTGCTGGTTTGTCTGCTGGAACACCGTCAAGACTTTCAGCGTTATCTTTGCCTTGTGGCTTGTCTGAAGGTGCTGACTGATCTGGTGTTGCTGGTTTGTCTGCTGGAACACCATCAAGGCTCTCAGCATTATCCTTGTCCTGTGGAGCACTTGGTGCTGTTGGATCTACTGGAGTAACTGAAGGCTCTGTTGGCTGAACTGCTGGAGCCTCTGTTTCTGTTGAAGTGCTAGGTGCTGTTGGCGTAACAACTTCTGTTGTTGGCGCTGAAGAATCAATTGGTGCAAGTTCGTCTGCTGATACATAACCAGCTTGTGCAAGTGCGATAGTTGAAAGTGCTAGTGTAGCTAATACTTGTTTCTTGTTCATTTTGATTTTTCCTTTTCTTTATTTATTTTTCGGGTTATAACCTTTTCCAGTTAAACGAAGCTCCATTCCTGATGGTGTCTTAACTTTTCGAGCTATAACTTGAGCATCTCTCTTAATAGTGCGAATTTGATCATAAACCTTTTTATAAGGCAAATGAAATTCAACATCCCTTAAAAGACCGTCTACGTATCCTCTAGCCTGTTTGACTGCATAGTCTGGCTTCAGGATAAGGTCTGTGCCGTCCTCTAAGCGAGCTGTCGCACCTCCTTGTTTTCCTAAGTTTTTTAAGTCCTTTAGGCGGACGGTTATTTCATCTGTCATAGATTTCTCCTTGAAGTTGAAAGGCGAAAATTACGCCGTGCTGTGTAAAAACGTATTTTTACATCGGTATTTCATACGCTGGGTTTATAGTCTAGAAACCCTTACTCCTTCAGCTTATGACCATTGTCATGCTTTTTCGTTCTGTGGCTGGACTAGATATCCTTTTCTAGTTTGCTACTCGCCCCCGTTTCTTTTTTATCCATAGCCACGCTGTATCAGGGCAAGCCTTGTATTCAGTTTTCAAAGGTCTGTAGTTTAATGACTTCTCGGTCAATATAGATTTATCTGTACTAGGTTTGGTCCGATTCTGATCCTAACAGGTAGTCAATAGTTACCCCAAAGTATTCTGCTACTTTTTTAGCATTTTCAAGACTTATCTGACTATATCCTGTTTCCCAGTTCGATATGGTGTTACGAAAAACACCTATCTGATCAGCCAAGGCTTGCTGAGACAATCTATACTGCTTTCGTAAGTCTCTGATACGATTTTTGGTTTGTTTCCTCACATCTACTTATCTCCTTCATTATTTGAACTTGATAGTATTTCATCATCCATCAGAGGAGCATTCTTCAGCTCCAGCATGACAAGCCCTATTCCATAAGCTAAGATCAATAATAAAGCCATTGTAACTAGTTTAAACATTATTATCCTCCTGATATTGTTCCTTATTTTGTCCGATAAGTTATCTTCTTCACCCATCGAGGATTGATAGAAAACGGCGGAGTCGCTGATGGAAAATTCATACTCGCTCCTGTTCCAAATGAACTTGATACCAATTTTTCTAGTTCCTCTAAGTTGGAAGTGACGGAAATACTGTCTACCGTTTTATCAAAATACTCTACAATCATTTCAATCTCTTGAACTGGTTGAGAAGGTGTAGCCTTCACAGCTTGTAATCTGTTCATTCTCTCTTGATTATTAAACAATCCCATGAAATCAATCCTCTTTCTGTTGCCATGATGAGAAAATTTGGCTGAGTTTCTCAGCTCTTTCTTTTTTCGGTAAATCAAAAACAGCTTTAGGAACCATGTAGATTTTCTCCTTCGGGCTACGACCTATCGTTAGCACTTTACCATCAATTGGTCTAAATTCATCTTTTAACATGTTTCAACTCCCTTAGATAATTCTGATAAATAGCTATTGAGCTTCGTCTCCGACAGTTTATCTGGATAATAGTATGCAATCAGACTAGGGCACTCATCAGGGAATTTTCTAGCGTGCTCACTTTGTCCTGATAGCTCCAGGAAACCATGTTCTTTTTCGATAAGCAGTGCCATTTTCCAGAAGCGAATCATCATTTTGTAGAAGTAGGCTGGGACATTCTGGATTGGTTTTTCTTCAGCCTCTCCTGTTTTAATTTTGAAAATCAATTTATCAAGCTCACGTTCAAGATCTTGCAGCCAAACCTCTCCATAAATTTCCTGATCAGCTAAGAGGTTGTTGTAATTCTTCTCAACTTGACGTTTCGATTGATAGATTTTATTTTCAAGAATTTTTGCATCTTTTCCAAACAAACTGAGTTTCTGAACTAGTTGAGGAGAAAGAAAACCATGTTGCCCCATTCTAAACGCTTCAGAAATTGATAAATCAGATAAAGATGACTCGCCCTCGTATCGATTAGTATCGTATGAATATTCTGTCTGACTCCTCTCTGTATTTATTCCGTCCGCTTCGTGGACGTTTTGAAGTCCATTTTGCGGACGTCCGTTTTTGATACTTTCGCTATTACCAAGGCTTTGGGGTGCTTTTTCATAGAGAACTTTACCAAAAGCATTAACCCTCTTCAGTAACTCACCATCAGATGAATAGTTCTCCACTATTTCTAAATTAGCATCCACTAGCTGAAGATAAAGTCTATTTGGCTTATTGAGCCCTTGCCTAACTTCTCGTAAGAGACCATGTTCTTGCAGTTCTTTCTTGATTTTAGTAACCTTCATCTTTCCCTTATCCAGTAGTAGCATCAAGTCAGAAACTGTAAAAATTAGAAAGACTGCTCCATTTTCATCAACGTAATCTCTATTGCCCTTCTGGAATGAACTGATACTTAATTTACAACGATTATAAAGAGCACCATAAGCCAACTTAGCATCAGATGAAAGACCTGTGTAAGAACTAGTCAATTTGACATAGCCGTTCTCATTGTGTTGAATACGGGTGAAAAATATTTCTGGAATTTGATAAAAAGTTAGAGTAGCTAGTTGATCAATTGTGATATCCGCCATTAGTAGCCTCCTACAACTTGTAACCTCAAGCCACCTGCTTCAGGAAAATAGACAAGATGAGTTTGTTCTAACTCTTCAATAGCTGCAATAGCACGGCTTCTAGTCCATCCCATCGTATTCATCAAATCAAAAATCATTACGTCTCTAGTCAACCTTGAGGCCTTTGTTTGGTGTTGTTTCATAGTTAATCCTTTCTTAATTTTGATTATAGAACTGCACTCCTTATCTGTTCGAGAATGTCTCTTTCCTTTTTATCAAGTTCTATGTATTCTTGTAGGAGTTTTGACTTTTTTTCACTGATAAAAGAAAGTTCTTTAACTAACTCTATCGATATTGTTGCGTTTGGTTTATTAGCCGTAAAGTTCTCTTCATAACCGAGGAGATATGGGATAGACACCCCGAAGTATTCTGCAAGGATTTTTGCATTTTTCTTCTTAGGTGTTCTAATTCCTTGATTATACCCCGACAACGTAGGATATCTTATTCTAGTTGCCTCACTTATCTCCTTCAGGGATAAATCCCTATCTCTAACAAGTGATTGGAATGGGGTCATCTTTTTGCTTCCAACAATACAAGAATCATCATCAAGTCCTAGTAAGTATGAAAGTGTTACGCCAAAAAATTCTGATAAAATCTGAGCATTTTCTATACTAAGATTTGTTTTTCCATTTTCGTATTTTCCGTACTGAGACTGGTTAGTATTCAAAACTTTTGCCAAGTCAGCTTGAGTCAGTCCTTTTTCTTTTCTTAGTTTTTTAAGTCTATTAGACATCTGGATTCCTCATTCTGTAGTATTTATTGAATAACCTCCAAGCTTTAAACGGGTTTTGTCTAGAATGATTTTCAAAAAATACGACATGATAACAACCTTTATTCAAGACTTTCTCAAGATCATTTTTCGATACAGATAAACCGAAATCTTCACGATCACTAAGACTAAGTAAAAAATACTTTCTCCATCGTTTTTTTACTGGGACACTCCTAAACATCAGTTCATTAAGTTCTAATGACTCTTTTGAATAATCAAAGCTATAAATATAGCATGCCACCAATACTTTCTTTCTAAACATTCCTTATTTCCTTCCTACACATATCCCATCAATTCTGGATTATCTGACATTTTTTTCTCCTTTCTTTAATTTTTGCAACGAAAAAAGAGAGCGATTTTCTCGCTCTCTCAAGATATATGATATTTAATTTTTCATTTTCCCAAAACTCTAGACACTTACATTCAACTTTTTAAAAAATTTTTATTTAGATTGATGTTCCTAAGATTAGGGGAAAACTTATACACGTTCAGTCCATGAAGTCGCTGTTGTTTGAAGAACCTTGTTGAGTTCGTCAATGTTCTCAAAACCTGTTGTACGTAGCCATTCACGAGCTGCTGCTTCACCGTCTTTGATGTAAGCTTCAACCGATCCAGCCCAGGTTGCACGGCCGCAAAGAACGCCGTTGAAGTTTGCACCTGATTCGTGGGCAAAGACAAGTGTTTCTTGGAAGAGTTTAGCTGATACACCTGCACTCAAGTAGATGTATGGAAGATTTGTTGCTTCGTCTTGCGCTTTGAAGAAGGCTGCTGCTTCTTCACGTGTATGAACGATTTCACCATCGCCAAAGCCTTCAACGTATTTGACGTTGACTGGAACTTCTACTTTCAAAACATCGATGTTGAAGCGTGGGTCTGAGAAGACCTTCATAGCACCGATAACCTTGTGTGGTTTCACTTTAGCGTATTCTGCAGAACCTGCATCCGCAATCTTTTCATCGTAAGCCAAGATTTCAAGGAAGAATGGAATGTCTTCCGCCACACACTCTGAACCGATGCGTTCGATGTAAGCTTGTTTTTCTTGGTTGAGTTCGTCAGCGCTGTCTACGTCATAGTAAAGCAAGAACTTAACTGCATCCGCACCTTGTTCCTTGATGCGTTTGGCAGACCAAACATCCAAGCAGTCTGGTAAGCGTTTGGTGCTTGTTGTGTCATAACCCGTTTTCTCATAAGCAAGGAGAAGACCAGCATTGGCATCAAGCGCTTTTGTAGCTGGAAGACCATACTCTGGGTCAAGAAGCATAGAGGAAGCATATTTTGTTAATTCATCTGCAACCAAGACTTTAAGTTCTTCCATTTGAGCCACTGTTGGCTCTTCCGTTTGGTATTGAGCCATGAGGCGTTTCAAAGCACCACGTTGGTCAAAGGCAAGAGCTGAGATAATGCCGTTCTCGTCAGAGAGTTTTTGCAAGCAAGCACGTTTTTGTTCTGTTAAAGCCATTTTATACCTCTTTTACTATTAATTGATCATATAAAGCTTGATAGTTGGCCATATTGACATGACCTGTCATCTTTTCTTGAGCGTTAAGCATACCAAGGACATTTGCCTTGATGAGGAGTTCTGCATCCGATTCCTTATGAAGAAGACCTGATGAAATACCTGCAACAGTAGAATCTCCAGATCCAACAGGGTTAACTACCTGAATTCTTGGAATATCTACCTTGTAGAAAGTATCACCGTGTTTTGCAAAAGCACCATTTGCACCAAGTGAAACAATTATCCACTCAATCCCTGCAAATAAAGGCTCCTGAAGAACTTCTTTTAATTCATCCAGATCCTCAGAAACTTCTTTCCCAAGAAGCTGAGACAATTCTTCGTTATTTGGTTTGATTACTGTTGGTTTATGTGGTGATTCAAGAACTGCCTGAAGTGCTGCGCCTGAGCAGTCTAGAACAACTGGTTTTCCTGTGCGATTAGCAAGTTCTACTAAGCTTGCATAGTAGTCAACTGGAAGACCTGCTGGCAGACTACCAGAGATAGCAACTACTTCCACAGTATCAAGGAGATTTTCGAAATGAGCCAAGAAATCTTGCCCTTCTTGTTCAAGAACTTCGGGACCTTTTTCAAGGATTTCTGTTTGGTTATCTCCGTGCAGAATAGCGATACAGTTACGAGTCTCTCCTTGAATGGAGAAGAAACGTTTCGTTACTTTATCGTCTATATGCTCTACTAAAAACTCTCCAAGTTTACCACCGACCAAACCAGTAGCAACAACAGAATCACCAAATTCTGAAAGCACTCGTGTAACATTGAGGCCTTTACCACCAGCTGTCTTGGTCACGTCCACCACGCGGTTGACAGTGTCAATTTTCAATTCATCCAAAGGATAAGAAATATCAATGGATGGATTCATTGTGACTGTTAAAATCATGCGTCACCTCTTAGTCGTGATATTCACCGCGATCCCATTTTTCAAGGAATTCTGTAAAGAAGTTTGCATCTGCTTGATGAGCATTGTGAGTTTCAACGTGCTCAATTTTCGCAATCAATTTTTTGTTTTCTTCTGATGGTTTGTATTCAGCATTGATGAAAGCTTCAATGATATCACACATAAGCAGTTCACCAGTGATTTTACCACCAAAACCAATAACATTGGCGTTCAATTGTTCTTTTGCATAAAGTGCTGTTGTCATATCACGAACCAAGGCAGAACGAACTCCTGGAACTTTATTTACAGCGTTGTTGATACCAACACCAGTACCACAGATACATACCCCAAGATCAGCTTGACCGCTTGTAACGGCTTCACCAACTTTTTTACCAAAGATTGGGTAGTGAGTACGTGTGTGGTCATAGGTACCAAAGTCGATGACTTCATATCCTTTTGATTTCAAAAATTCTGAAACCGCCATTTTTTCATCTGTTACGATGTGGTCACATCCAATTGCAATTCTCATTTTTAACTTACCTTTCTTACTGTAATCTAATTAGCACATTTTGTTCAACATATCCACACGAATTTGGTGACGACCACCGTCGTATTTACCGTTAACAAAACCTTTAGCAATATTTTTAGCCAATTCATCACCAACAAGTTGTGCACCCATAGTGATCATACGTGAGTTGTTGTGTCCACGAGTCATATAAGCTGAACGTTCGTCAGATACTTCTGCGGCAACCATTCCTTTGATCTTTGTTGCAACCATAAATGGACCAGCACCATAAGCATCAATCACGATACCAAGGTTTTGTTCTTCTTTGTTTACTTCTGCAGCAACAGCAAGAGTCACATCAACAAAATCTTGACCTTCAGCTGTAACATCCACAACGTGGAAGTTTTCTTTTTCCAAGAAGTCTTTCACAACTTCTTTCAATCTCAAACCTGCAGCATCTGCACCGATAACAATAGACATATTGTATACTCCTTTTTATTTTTCTAGGCTAGTAAAGACTTTTATAGTTAGCAGTTTACCTACAAAAGACTTTCTAGCAGTTTATTGACAAATTTGATTGAATAAGCTGTTCGATAGCTTATCCAAGTCTAGGAAATCAAGTTCCTAGAAACAAACTTTCTCCTCGAAAGAGAATATAACAAGTGATTATTTGTTTGTTACAAACATCATTTGTTGCTTACAAACATAATATACTCCTATTTATAGAAAAAGTCAACAGTAAATGTTTGTTTTTGTGGTTTTTTATCTAAAATATTTCAATATCAAAGCCAATCTGATCTACTTGATCAGGTTCTAGGAGACGAACATTCTTCTTATCTTCTAGATGATTTCCTTCTTCAAGAGATGTTGACAAGCCAGACCATGGTTCAAAAGCAATGAATGGTCCCTTATTCAAAGTTGACCAAATGATGAGATTTGAAAACTCTTGGAAGTGTACTTTTAATCCCTTCTCATGTTTACGAGAACGAAGGGAAATTGTTCTGGATTGCAACTCATCCAAAGTCACTGCATCAACACTAAACAGATCGTAACTGAGGTCCACTTCCTTTTGAGAATCCAACCATGGACTTCTATCTTGGAAATCTAACATTCCAGTTTCTGGGAAAGGACGAGGAACAGAGCAAGTCTCTTCTTTCTCAAACTCTAAATAGTAATCTTCATAAGTTTCGCCATCTAGTAGAGGGCAATTAAAGCCTGGATGTCCTCCTATAAAGAATGGCATTACTTTATTAGTTTCTCTATTGAAAACTTTGTATTGAGTACGGACAGTCTTGCCATTCACTAGATAAGTGATTTCAAGGCGGAAATGATAAGGATAGTTCTGATAAGTATTCTCATCATATTCGATAGCAAAGGTTACGCTGTTTTCTGTTTGATCAACTAAGTCAAATTCTTTTTTACGGACCAAACCATGACGAGGAATATTTCCTTTCGTCTCCGTTCCATCTGCATGACTGTAGAAGGCTGTATCTTCTCTTAAAGAGCCACAGATTGGAAAAAGTACTGGCGCTTGTCCACTCCAGTAAGTGGCATCTCCTTGCCACAAGTATTCAATGCCTTCTCGATCCTTGATCGACGACAAGGCGCCACCTAAGGTTTTAAACTGGACCGTTAACTGGTCTGATTTGATTTCAATTACCATAATATTCTCCAACTATTTTTAGATCTTTATATAAAAAACTAGGTTGCCACTCCCAATGTAGGAAATTAACAACCTAGTTTTCACAATTTACATTTTATAGGAGCGAATTATTTAGCATTTGCTGCGTATTCTTCGTTACGTTTGATCATTTGTTTTCTATACCAAGCAAAGATACCTACATAGAATACAAGGAAGACTGCTGCACCAAGGATTGCTTTGATATCACCTGTTGTAGCATTACCGATTGCCCAACCAAATAGTTTTTCAATTGGTCCTTCAAGAGTTGAGTGAGTGATCAATTGAGTTTGGCTCACACCTTCTGGGAAGGCACCTACACCTTTAGCAAGTTCAGTTGCAAATGGAGCGATAAGAGTACCAGAAAGAAGGAAGAGAGGCAACAAGAGTGTTCCGAAGATAATCATACGGAGCAATTTACCACGTGTAACAACCAAGAGAGCTGGAGTCACACCCATAGCGATGATACCTGCAAGTGGCAAGATACCATTACCGACGTTTGAAAGAAGCACAGCTTCTACTAGCATGATTGGAGCAAGTACGTTAGCACAAGCCCAGATTTCAGCGCGACCAGCGATGAAAGGCCAGTCAAGACCGATGTTGAATTTACGTCCTTGAAGACGTTTAGTAGCAACGTTTGTAATACCTTGTGAGAGTGGTTCTACGGCTGCGATGAACCATGATCCGATAAGTGAGAAGAGTTCCAAAGCTACACCGGCAGTCAAACCAAGGCTCAACCAACCTTTAATAACAAGTTCCCATTTATCAGCTCCTTCTACTCCAGCAACTGGGTGTGGAGTCCCCATCAAACCAATAACAATACCAAGGATGAAACCGATAAAGAATTTAGATCCCCAGAAACCGATTTTTTTGTTCAATTTTGCAGCGTCAAAGTCATATTTATCGAGACCAGGCAATACTTTATCAAAGATTTTATCCAAGACCATGATAACTGGGTTCATCATGTAGTTCATGTGAGTTGAAGTCATTGGTGATGAACTTGGTGCATTAAGAAGGTCGTCGAAAGTTGGTTTCATCAAATCAGAGTTGATGATTTTCAAAATACCTACAAGGACAACTGCTGCAGTTGCGATGAAGAGTGAAACCCCTTGGCTAACTCCATTGTTGTCTGCGTACCATTTGATCAAAAGACCAGTGATTGACAAGTGCCAGATATCGAAGATATCGACGTCAAGTGTATCTGTTTTCTTCATTGCAAGCATCACAATGTTGACAATCAACATTACAAGCAAGAAGTAAAGTGTCCATGCAGATCCCCAAGTGATGGTTGCAAGTGGTGCCCAACCAACGTCAGTGATGTTCAATTGAATACCAGTATTTTCAACGAATTTTGCAAGTGATGCTGAGAAAGCTCCGTTGAGCATACCGATGATAGCACCGATACCAGTAAGGGCGATGGCAAGTTTGATACCACCTTCAAGCGCTTTGGAGAATTTCACTCCAAATAGTAAAGCCAATACTGTCAAGATGATCAGCATGATGATAGGACCACCCATTTCCAAGACTGGCTTGAAAATCTTATTGGCTAGTTCGATAATGACATCCATAATAGTTCCTCCCGTTTTTTTAGTTATATGAATGTTAACAAGATAAAGAATAAATTAGCTTAGTCCGTGTTCTTTGATAGCTGCTTCAATATTGTCAAATACTGGAGCGCTCATCGCTGGAATACGGAACAAGATTGGTCCAGCTTCAATTACTGGAATACCAGGTTCAAAACCAAGGTCAGTTGCAGCGATTGGTGTAAAGATATCGTAGCCCTTGATAAGGTCTTCGTTTACATCTTTCACCATGACGGCATCACAGTGAACGTCATAACCACGGTTTGAAAGTTCTTCTTCTAGAGCACTTTTAATTTGGTGACTTGAGTTAACACCTGCACCGCAGGCAGCAAGAATTTTAATCATTTGGATTTCCTCCGATTTTTTTTAATAGACAAGATTAAGCGGTTGCTTCAGCAATGTAAGCATAAAGTTTTTCTGGTTCGGAAATTTTTGATAGATCTTCCAGATGTCCATTTCCTGTGAAAAAGTCCATCAACTGAGCCAGAATATTTGTTTGACTTGAACTTGAGTTGTTAATGATAAAGAAGAGTAGGGATACTTCTACTTCCTTATCAGGAGCTATCATATTGTGAAAAGTTACTGGTTTTTCTAATCGAACAACCACTACTTTCTCAGCTAGATTATGAACAATATCTGTATGAGGAATCGCCACATTTGGCAAGTCCTTTCCTAGAAATTCCATATCTAAACCAGTTGGAAATGACTTCTCACGCGCGATCAAGGCTTCACGATAAGTTGGAGTGACAATTTCTCGTTCTTCCAACAAGCTTGCTACCTGATCAAAGAGTTGTTCTTGATTATCCGCTTCTAAGCAAAACACCAGGTTTTTGTCAAAGAAATGATCTAATCCCATAACATTTTCCCTTCTTTCAATTATCTTTTATGCTATAAGTATAACACTATATGAAATCGTTGTCAATAATTTTTGTTTTATTTTGTTCATTTTTTTGTAATTTTTGTTTCATTTAAAGAATACAATCAATATCAAACATTCTTGTTATAAAATCCACAAAAAAAGAAGGCCCAAGCCTTCTTCTCTTTCCTTACTTAATAGTAGATAAAATCTCTTCTAACTTATGGTAATCTTTTACACTATCAATTTCATAGATGCTATTTCCTTCTAATTCTTCGACATAGACATCCAATTCTTTGATATTATCCTTAACCATGTTATCCCAGTAGAGATCAACAAATTCCCCACTTTCGTAAGCTTTGTCAATAAAGCCAACAATCTTCTCCGCAGTTGGTGCATCCCAGAATGATACTCCGCTTAGAATGCGACCAGCCTTGCTGTCAACAATAATGTCTTGAACCTTGTAGTCATCACCGTAAACCAAGAACCACTCGTTGGTACAGTCTTCGCGATAAACGCTAAAATAGGTAGAACGTTTAAGATCGTTTCTAAACATATTTTTGAAAAGATAGTTATCTGCATCGATGACGTAGCTGTTAGCCAAGTCTTCTTTTACTAGATAAAGTGAGTAAAAGTTATTGTAATCAGCATACTTATCGTTAAAGACCAAACGGACACCATATTTTTCTTTTAGGTAGTCAAATTGTTCTTTGAGGTAACCGACAACGATGATAATCTCATCAATTCCTCTCTCTTTCAAAAACTCGATTTGGTATTCTACTAAGGGTTTTTGATTAACCTTAACCAAAGCTTTTGGGGTATTTTCAGTCATAGGGCGTAGACGAGTTCCTAAGCCCGCTGCTAAAATAATCGCTTTCACACGAATCTCCTTTATTCTTTAATAATAATATAAACACCAGCCATAACAATAAGTGAAGTGATGATTGTCAGCATATCTAGCGGTGCACCCAAGAAAAGCACTGCAAATAAGACAGTCCAAACTACATAGCTCACATTCAAACCTGTCGCTTTCGCAGGTTGTAAGCGATTAATGGCGATATAATAAGCTAAGTAGGAAATCATATTAAAGGCCGCAAAGACAAGCAAGAGGCCTAGTAACTGCCCATCTGCCACTTCTGCAAACGAATGGTGAGAAAAGAGCACAATCACAAGATAGGACAAGAATGAGGTTACTTGTCGGATTAACAAGGCTTCAATTTCACTTAAATCACTTTCCATAGCATAGGAGCTGAGAACACTTTCACTCCCCCAGGCAATAGCACAGATAAGGGCACAAAGAATCCCAATGTAAAACGAGTTAACTTGTTCAACCTTGTAGGTTTGAGCAATGATCGCTGCAATAATCAAGAAAACACCGAATACTGTATTCTTTGAAACCTTGTGTTTCAAAATGAAGAAGGCTAGCAAAACTGAAACTGCTGGGTAAATAGCTGATACAGATGAAGCTAGAGAACTACCAATATATTTAACCGCATAAAGATTGGCCTGCATACCAATAGGTCCTGCTAGTAAAGCACCGATAATTACACTCACATTTCGAATATTTAAGAAAATCGAAAGACGAACTTTTCTTTCTTTTACCAAAAGAAAAGCTAACAAGATAAAGATACTCAAGAAATCATGAGCAGCAGCCACCACAAAAGGTGAAAGATTTGTAAAAATTGAAAAGATATAAGCACTAATTGTTAGACCTAATCCCCAGAAGATACCAGAGAGCAGACCAAAGGAAACACCATTTTTATTCTTCATCCTAACCTCCATAATAAGTCAAACCTTCGACAGCTCTTTGGTAACGACTGACACCGTAATCTCCAAAATCAGCCCCTTGAGCTTCTTTGTACACTGTCCACAAACTCCAGATAGTATCTTGCAAGATTTTATAGATACGAATTTTCTCACGTGATACAGGCGTTTTGTCACTTTCATAGTAGGAAAGGAAATCATCTTCCTCTTGCTTTGTAAATTCAGACTCTAAGAAAAGAGCTGCCAAATCCCACATCGGGTCATTCATAGAAGAGTATTCCCAGTCAATCAAATACAAACGGCCTTGTGGTGACTCGATAAAGTTTTCTGGTACCAAATCGATGTGACAGGACTTTCTATCAACACCCAAATCAGCCAATCTCTTTTCTAGTGAAAATACATCTTTTCTTACAGCTTCATAGTTTTCATAAGGGATAGGTCCCTCAATCAAGGATTCATATTTGCTGATTTCCTCAAAAGGAGCAAATTCTCCTCTTAATTCTTTCCCTGAAGTGTGGATGGTTTGTAAAATTGGTGCAATCTTTTCAAACTTGGATTTGATAGATGTTGAATCAAGAGTTACTGCCGATTCGATGTATTCATTTACTTTAATCCCTGACTCAATATAAAAGAGATAATTTTTGACATCTAAATCTAAATCCTCTAAAAGTTCAAGATTGTACTTTTCATTTTGACGATTGATGAGTTTTTCAGTCCCTTTACCAAAAAATTTCACAATATACTGTTTGTTGGTTGTTTTGACCAAATAGTTTTGGTTGGTCATGCCTCCCAACTGTTCAACACTGAGTACTTCCTCTTCATTAGATAGTAAAGAAGAAATTTTTTCTTTGATGAGTTTTTCCACAATTAACCTCCATCTCCTACACTTCCCACTTAAATACTGTTTTAAAAGCAGTATTAAGGTCTGTAGCAAAGACACGGTGAATGTCCTTGATTTCTCTCACAGGCTCTTCAACATAAAGGATATTCTTCAGACGATTCGCAAACTTTTTAACTTCCATCATTTGAATGGCCATCTCAAAATCAACACGTCCTGAACGAGATGAGCCTACTAATAACAATCCTTTTTCCAAAGCATCTCGTGTATTGATATTAACCTTGTATTCGCTCACTCCCATCATGAGAATCGTTCCCTGTGGGCGAATATAACGAATCAAGTCATTGATAGCTGGGCCTGTACCATCGCCACCGCAACACTCAAACCCATGATCAAAGGTCAAATCCTCTGGGATATTATCCGTGATGTAGCACTCTTTTGCAAAAGAGAAGAGTTCCAGTTTTTCCCAATGGCGACCAATCACGATAATCTCTGCTTCTGGCAAGGTGTAATTGATAATATTAGCAACCACAAAAGCCAAACTACCATCTCCGATAACAGCAACGCGCTCTCTCTGGCTATGAGCAAGATGCAGGAATCGATTCATGCATGCATACCGACACTTACAAACTCAGTGATGGCAGCAACTGTATCTTCGATATCATTATAAGAAACGACTCGGTCTTTTGGAAGAGAGACAAATTCTCGCATAAAGCCATCATAACCACTAGATAGGAAGTAGGTTCCTGTCATGTAGTTCTCGTAGAACTCCTTGTCACTCTGCATAGGCGGTTGATTGGGAATCATAACTACCTTTTGACCAACTTCATAAGTCCCAGTTGGATCGGAAATAACAGTTCCACAAGACTCGTGAATCATGGCCATTGGAAGCTTTTTAGCCAATATCTTTGGATCGCGTTTCCCTTGATAGTAACGTTGATCCGCATGACAAACCGCCATATAATTTGGACGAATAAGGATATGATTCTTCTGATCAATGTCTTCTTCTTGATATTTTACATTGATAAACTTTGGTTTAGTCAGTTGATAAATTTGATTAATCATAGCCTTAGTCTTTCTCAATCATGCTTTTCGCGATTTTCAAGTCTGTCACTGTTGTGATTTTAAGGTTTGAATATTCCCCTTTAGCTAGAGCAACATCCTTCCCTTTAATAACAAAAATCTTACATGCATCCGTCAGGATTTCTTTTTCTTGATCAGATAGGGAACCATACAAATCCATGAAATCCTTGCAGCGGAATGTCTGAGGTGTTTGACCTTGATAAAGGTGAGCACGATTTGGAATATCCGTGATAAACTGACCATTAGTACTTTCAACAATGGTATCAACTGCTTCTACTACTGTGTCAACCGCATCATGATTTTGCGCCAGTTTGATATTGTCCTGAATCATGCGAAGTGTGATAAAAGGACGAACAGAGTCGTGGGTAATCACAATATCTTCTGGAGTGATTGGACGATAGGCATCAATAGCTTCAATAATCTTCTCGATACTGGTATTGCGATCAGCCCCACCTTTGGTAATGATGATGCGATCCTTGTGGAGAGAAAGATACTTGTCAACTAGGTCCTCAGCGTGTGACACCCAATCTCCATGAACTCCAACTACAATTTTTTCAATACTTGGTTCTAAGACAAATTTTTCAATTGTGTGGATCAAAATAGGTCGATCACCCAACTCCAAAAATTGTTTTGGTAAATTACTGATTCCCATGCGTGTGCCAGTTCCTCCGGCTAGGATTCCTGCATAGATCATTTATATTCTCCTTTAGTTTATTCTAAAAAACTCATTACCATCTATTATATCACAATCTGTCTCCATCATGAAGAAAAGACAGAGTGTCATTTAGTCTGATCAACACACCATTTAAGGTAAAAAGTGAACAATGTGTTACTAAATTCGGAAAGACCATAACAAATTAAGAAATAAAAATAGGTTATCCTCTATAATATCCGTTCAACGTTCGGTTAATATAGAGTTCTTTAGAATATAATAGAAACCTTAAAGAAAACTTAAACGCGTTTTTAGTAACACAATAAAAAGCTAGGATACTGTTTGATCTCGCAAAGACAGATACAGTCCCTAACTTTATTGTTTTTATTTGTAAAAGATGGAATAGATTATTTTTCCTGATCTTGGTCACCAGCTCCTTTAACTGCCTTTTTAAATTCAGACAGCATTTTACCAATTGACTCACCCAGTTCTGGTAAACGTTTTGGTCCAAAGATTAAGAGTGCACCTAAAACGATGATAATCAATCCTGGAGCACCGATATCACGTAAGATTCCCATTCTTTTCTCCTTTCATTTTTTTCTTTATTATCCTCTTGCTAATTACAATACTAAGCTCATAGAGCGAGATTAAAGGAATTGTCATGGCTAGATCGCTAATAAAATCAGCTGGTGTCAAAATAACAGCTAGTACCAATAAAATAAAATAGGCATAACGTCTATAGGTAACTAAGAGCCCTGGTCCAATCAATCCTATCGACGTTAAAAAAGCGATGATGACTGGCAATTCAAAGATGAATGCCAAAGGGATAGTTGTTTGAAAAACAAAGTCTAAGTAGTTCTGCGCTGTTAATTGAGTTTCAAATAATCCTTCCCCAAGTCCTAAAAGTACTTGAAGTATGGCAGGCGTTACAAAGTAGAATCCAAAGGCCAGTCCAAGTAGAAAGCAAATAAAACTAGCTGGAATATAGGCAAAGATTGCTCTTGCTTCTTCGATTTTCAAGCCTGGTTTGACAAAACTCCAAATCTGATAAATTGTAAAAGGTAGAGTAATATTAAAGGACATCAGGCTCGCTAAACGAAAATAAATCCACAAAATATCATTTGGACCTAATACAATCAACTTTTGATTAAAGGACTGAGTTAGAAAGTAGTAAAGCTGATCTGCAAACAATAAAGCTCCGCAGAAAACTATAAAAAAGCAGACTATAACAGCAATGAATCTCTTTCTAAATTCTACCAGATGTTCAATAATTGTCAATTCTTTTGTATCCATCTACTTTTCACCCTGTCTCAATGTGACAGCCAAAACAATTATCAAAAAGACTAGCTGACTTCCTAAACCTTCCCAACTTGGATAGATACCCAATAGGTCGATAGTAGGGAAACCTGGTAATAAGTGGTTAGGTGCCATATTGGTCAGCTGGAGAGCATGTACGCTAACACCTAACATCTTGAAAGCAAGAGCATAAATCATCCACGTCAGTAGGAAGAAGACCTTATGAGGTAGGAAAAATTGACTCGCCTTGTTCATCAGAAATGCAATAATCAGCAAGACTAACAAAGCCAGAGAAATACCTAGGATAAACTCAAAACGAGATATTCTCGGTAAAATTCCTACATAAAATAGTATGGTCTCTGCCCCTTCACGAAAAATAGCTAGAAAACTAAGAGCAAACATGGAAATGAAAGAACCTGTCCTGGTCACCGTTTTCATCTGTGAATCCATAAAGTCATTCCATTTTTTGACCGAGGATTTACTGTGAAGCCAGATACCGATCAAAATCATCATCACTACTGCAAAAATACCAACAGATCCTTCAATGATTTCACGATTGGAGCCTGATGTCACTGCTGGAAAGGCAATTTGCAGGATAAAAGCAATAAGGAGACTAGCCATAATTCCAGTGATAGCACCACCATAAACCCACTTGAGTCCTTTACGCATCTTGGCTGCTTTCAAGGTCGTCACCAAGGCCATGACGATTAAGAGAGCCTCTACCCCTTCTCTCAGGAGAATGAGCATAGCATCAAAGGCATTGTAACGTGCGCTGGTATCAATTTGTGATAAATCTGCAATCAGTTTTTCTAATTTTTCTTGATATTCCTTCTCACTTCCCTTGACCATAATCACAGGGCTTTCACTTTCAACTCGTGTATAGAGGGAAGGATTGGTCGTGCTAACAGAACCCTCAATCGTTGGCCAGATAGTGATGAATTCCTTCATACTAGCTGCTCCTGATGCTTGGTCACCAGCTTGGAATTGTTCTAAAGCCTTCTTCAAAAGGGCAATACCGTCTTTGAGACTTAAATCAGAAGATGCTTCTGCGACTTCTTTTCCAGTTACAAAATCATCAATAGCCTTTTTTAAGTCTTCAAAGGAAGTCTGGATGGAGTTAAAATCAGTAGGCTCAGTTTCTATGCTACTACGCAAGAAGGAGATAGCTGTTTCAACACGTCCATAATGGGCCGTACTATTGTCACGAACCACACTTTCATTGATGGTCCAAGTGGAATTCATCTTTTTATAGGCTTCTCGAATTTGCTCTATGTCTTTGGAAGAAATTGCCTTATCCAAAGTCTCAAAACGTGGTTTTAGTCGACTAACAAGCTTTTCTTTTTCAGCATCAAGATCTACCGGATTTTGCTCTTTCTCAAATGCAAGAAGAGCAGATGAAATCTGTGTCAGATTTTCTTCACTAATCTCCCCTGACAGAGCAAGTTTCTCTTTGACAACCTTTCCAGCTTCTGAATCAGCATGTTCTACTGTTTCAAAATCCATCGCCATTTCTCTAACTAGGGCCTTGGCTTCTGCCCGATTTCCATTTTTTAAAGCCTGAGAGGCATCCGTAATCTTTACAAAATAAGAACTCAGACTTTCCTTCGCACTAACTGGAGAAATAGCTAGCAAGAGAAAAGATAAAGCCAAGAAACAAATGTTAGTCTTCCAATAATTTCTGACCAATATAGCCTCCTTTCTCTATTCCACCAAAGCAGGCAAAAAGACCACTACCGATATGTGTTACATACTCATTCATCTTGTCTGTAGCTCCGAGGTTGGTTTGAACCTTGACAAAATGATCTGGATCCTTTTGGAAAGAAATAAAGAGTAAACCCGTGTCAAATTGTCCAGTCTTTTCATCAATGCCATCTGAGTATGAATAGGATCGTCGTAAGAGTGGCTTATCTACCTCTTTGGCTAATCGAACATGCGAATCATCTGGTAAAAGACTCAAATCGACTTCATCAAACTCATTCTTCTTACCAAAGGGAGCGCCACTTTCCTTGTAGCGACCAAAGGTATTTTCTTGCTCTTCAAGATTGGTTCGATCCCAAGTATCGAGAAACATCTGGATGCGGCGAACAGCATATAGGATCCATTTTTCATCCAATCCTTGCTGTCAGCCCAGACAACACGATCAAAATCCTTCTCTTTGGTTACATTAGCAGTTCCATCCTTGAAACCAAAAAGGTTACGCGGTGTCTCAAGACGATCTCCAATAGCAGCAAATCCAGATTGGCTCCAACGGAGAATCACCGCATTTCTCCCTTTACGGATAAGGTTGCGAATAGCATGAAAAGCAACTTGCTCGTCATCTGCACAGGCTTGGATAACAATATCTCCCCCAGTATATTTTTCACGTAGTTGCTCTTTTGGGAAGGGAGGTAAATCCTTAAAAAGTTGAGGACGTTTTTGCTCTAATTTCATCTTTTTCAGGAAACTAGCAGACACACCAAAAGTCAGCGTTAAACGATGAGGATTTAGCCCCACGGTTTCTCCAGTGTCACTAGGTGGCAAGAGGGCATTCTGACCATCTTTTTTTACCAATTCTCCTTCTACCAACTTGCTACTATAATCTGTCCAATCCTTGAACAGCTGGATAATCTTATCCTTATCCGTCGTATGCAAGTCCAAAACGACAAAATAGATATTTTTTTGCATGGGCGTACTAATCCCAGATTGATGCTTGCCATAAAAAGCAATTTTTTCATTTCCGTACGAGATTTTTTTCTGACTTCCTAACTTAGGTGCGAAAAAAGCAGAAGCACCAGAGAGTCCTAGCGCTAAACCAGCCCCTCCAATCCCTGCTTTTTTTAGAAATTCTCGACGGTCCATTTTTTTCTCAAAAAAATTTTCGTCTTTCTTAGTCATACTGCTTATTCTCCATCAAGAAATTTGCCCATTTGTGATAGAGGTTCACCAAGTTTTGTCACGGCTTCAGCCAATTCCTTGGTGTCTTCTTTTGTCAAATCAGTATAGAGTTTGTAGTGTTCCTTGTCTGTTATGTGTTTGTCCAACAAGCTATTAACAGACTTGAAATCTGCTTCCAATTCTTTAACTAAATCAGCATCTGATTTTTCTAGTAAAGGTTTAAAGAGTTGGAAAATCTTCTCAGCACCTTCAATATTGGCACGGAAGTCATACAAGTCTGTGTGAGAATAAATTTCTTCTTCACCTGTAATCTTGCTTGTCGCTACTTCATTAAGCAAGTCAACTGCTCCAGTCAACATAACCTTGTAGTCCACATCCACAGTTGCAATCTTAGCCTTCAATTCTTTGATATCATTGACTAATTGATCGCCATAACTTTCAGTTCCTTTAGTTGTATTTTCTTCCCAAAGGATACGCTCGATACGGTGGAAACCTGACCAACCTTCCTCTGTCTTGTTTTCGTCCATATAGTCTGCTAAACGGAAGTCAATCTTGACATCTGACTCACCAAAACTTTCGGCAATCGGTTCTGAACGTTCATAAGACATACGAATCAGTGGATAAACCTTCTTAGCCTCTTCTAATTTGCCTTCTTTCAACAGTTTGACAAAGCCTTCCGTATCAGTCAAAAGTTTATCAATTTGCTCTTGTACAAAAGTCTTATAGTCAGCAGTGGCCTTATCAAGCATTTTTTGCTTGTCTTCAGACAGGGCTGACACCTTAGAGGAATCATTTGTCTCAGTTGATTTTTCAAAACGGACTGCACAAGCAGTCAATAGCAAGACTGAAGATAAAAGGACAAAACCTAGTTTTTTCATTGTATACTCCTATTGGTTCAGAAGACCTAAATTTATTTTATGCTCTATTATAACATTTCTTTCCTCATTTTTCAATAAATTGTCAGAAAATTTAATGTTAGCTATCTAAAACAAGTAATAGACTTTTGCCCCTAAAATTGATAAAATATAAAAGAAAATAATAGAAAAAGGAAACTGTAAACCGCCATGATGAACATGCAAAACATGATGCGCCAAGCACAAAAACTTCAAAAACAAATGGAACAAAGCCAAGCAGAACTCGCTGCCATGGAATTTGTAGGAAAATCTGCTCAGGACCTTGTCCAAGCGACCTTAACTGGTGACAAAAAAGTTGTCAGCATTGAATTCAACCCAGCAGTTGTAGATCCAGAAGATCTCGAAACACTTTCTGACATGACTGCGCAAGCAATTAACGCAGCACTTGAACAAATTGATGAAACGACTAAGAAGAAACTAGGAGCTTTCGCTGGAAAATTGCCTTTCTAATCCACAAAAAAAGAGAAACAGATGTTTCTCTTTTTTTTCTTAGAAATCAAAGAATTCCATTGCTTTCTTTAAGAGTAATTCCGTATATTCCGGATCGTCTTGAGCCATTGTGACTTGTGACTGGACCATTTCAAGATCATCAGTTATCATGCCATCTGCGCCGAGGCGAACGGCTTTATCAAATGCCTCCGAACCATTTACGGTCCAAACGTAGAGTCTCTGATCAGTTGTCCAGAGTTTATTGACAAAGTATTCATCCAAAGTTGAGTACTCCATCGTGTAACCAGTTGCCTTGGTTCTTGGAAAGATACTGTTATAGGGGAGAATGAAGTAAACTGGAATTTCAGAATCATAAGTCAACACTTTATCAATCACATGATAGTCTAGTGATTGCATCTGGTGCCCATATTTCTTGATAGTCGCTCCATACTTTTCGAGGAAATGGTCCATCATTTGCGGACTATCTTTTTTACTGGTTTTAATCTCAATCAGCAATTTTTGGTTTAAAGCATTTGCACGCTCTAAATAGGCATCAAAGCTTGAAATCTTTGTTTGATAACCATTCTCGTAAATATCTGTATTTGTTAATTCATCCAGAGTCAAATCTTGCGGTGTAGCATTAATACCAGTTAAATTTTTGAGGTTGGCATCGTGCATCATCACGAACTGACCGTCTTTCGTTTCCTGCACATCCATTTCGATGAGATCTGGTTTTAGTTGAGCTGTTTTTTCTAAAGACTGCACAGTATTTTGAACACCGTTTTTATTGCTTACTCCTCTGTGCGAAATCACTAAAGGTGTATTGGTATCTGGAGATTCCAGATAAACGTAGCCTTCTATGGCAAAAATGATACTTGCACACCCCATGACACCCCATCTCATCAGATGATCTTTCTTTCGCCTTGGCATAATCTCCAACTCTTCTCCTGTCAGGAAGGAAACAAACTTCACTAGGAAATAAGTCAAGGTCATGTAATGGAAATTTTTAATCAAGACAAAATTAATCACACCGAGAATCAAAGATTCTTTTTGAGTTAAATTATCCATCACTGCTTGCGCAAAAAGCAAGGGAATTAACAAACCAAAGAAGAAGAGATACGTTTTAATGATAATGAGTAAAAGATGCCAAGAGAAGAAAAGAACGTTTTTCTTCGTCTTTTGGAGACTATATTTCACACTTTCTCTTACGGTCTTTCTTTCAAAGAGAATCTTAGGCAGGGCAAACATAAATCGGACAGAGATGTAGAGTAAGATCCAAGCGGATGCTATGAAAATCAGTCCTACCAGCCAATGCTTACCTTCCCAATAATTCACAATAAAATCCGGGATAATAATTTTGTTAAGGTAATAGATTTTTAAAATCTTACGAATGAACGGGAAAAGCATAGCAATGTAAAAAAAGACAAAAGCCATCTTACAAAAGCTCAATCGCTTAACGAATAGAAAGCTCTGGCGAAATACTTTTCTACTGTACTCAATTAAAGTTCTCTTTTCATGATAGAGAAGGTGGCGAGCACCGATAAACAAAAGACAAATCTGGAAATAGGCAACTAGGAGATTGATTGCAATTAAGATGAGAAAGGCTAAACTGATAAAAGGCGAGCCTTGTATAATCGCCCAAAAGTTATTGTAGGAGATAAACAAGTAACCTGTTTGTCTCAGAAGGATGCCAGCAATCCATGAATTTAATGGTAGCCAGACAAACTCAACCATCATAAATATTAAGAAAAATAGAAATAAAATCTTATCTAGGTTATAGTATATCTTCCTAAAACCTAGCTTTTTAGGTTTTTCAGGTTTCATAAGCACTCCTAGTCTAAAAATTGCGATAAATCTAAGCCACCAAAAGGATTATTCATAGAAAAACTACTCTGGTCTTCCATTAATAGCTTTCCGTCATCAGATTCCAAAAAGGATTCGTAAACACGCGCCGTCATGCGGGCGTCTTCTAAACTATTATGAGACTTCCCGTGAAAGCCTAAAAAATTCGCTACAGTTTGCAATTTAAGATTGGCTATGCCGTGTAGATCAGAACTACGGCGTTCAAAAGCTCCTCATATAGATCAACCTTATACTGGTCACGATAATCAATGCCATGCTCCAAGAGAATAGGCAAATCACTCTTAGCTGCATTGTAACCAACAATAGGTAAGTCGCCAACAAATGCTTGAAAGTCCTTTAAAACTTGTTCTACTTTTGGCGCATCTTTCAAGGTTTCAGCTGTGATTCCAGTCAAACCATTGATAAAACTCTTCAAAGGTGCTGTAGTATGAACATAAGAATCAAAAGTAGCACATTCTTGCCCATCTTGAAAGCGGACTGCTGATACTTGAATTAAATGGGTAACCCCCTCGTGTTGATTGAATTCCAAATCAAAGGCGATATAATCTCTTAATTTTTCCATTATTTACCTCAATTACTACCCAAACTAAACTATAAATAATAAAAGAAGCTATTAGGTTAATGAGTAACCCAAACAGCTTCTTTATTTTCCTCCAAAAAGGCGAGCAAAAAAGCCTTTTTTGGTTGCTTGGACTTCTTCTTTTGCTTGGTCCAACTCTAGTTTCAAGGTTTCTTGATCCTTCATGGCTTGAAGAGTTAACTGTTGCTGTTGATCCAACTGTTTGTCCTTTTCTGCAATCTGACGGTCTTTGATGCGCATCTGCTCATCTTTTTCTGATAACTGCTGGTCCTTGGCCTTGAGTTGCTCGTACAATCGAAGAATTTCAGCATTTTTCTCGTCGACCAAGATTTCCATCAGTTCGCGTTGTTTGACATCATCACTGACTGGTTCATCTTCAAAAATCGTTTTTTTGTAGATCTCCTCTAGCTTGATCAAGCCACTTCGAGTAACTACAGTTACACCTTTGTCATTTTTTTTCGTGTCCTCTTCTGGAAGTTCTTTGACACGATTGTTGATTGCTTGACGAGATAGTCCTAAGACCTCTGCAATCTCACTGACGGTCATTTCAATACTCATAATATCCTCTGAAACGTTTTCTAGCTTTTCTTTATTTAAATCTTATCATAAGCTAGATAAACTGTCAAATTCCCGCTTAATCTAAGGCCTTTAAAAAGGCTAGTAAGACTTGGGCAGAACGACGTCCAGCTTCAATGATAAACTCATCAAATGAGATAGAGGCCTCGTGATTGGCATTGTCACTCATAGCTCGAATAACTAGGAAAGGCAGGCCAAGGGCCTGAGCCGCTTGAGCAATGGCTGCACCCTCCATTTCAACAGCTAAAACATCTGGAAAGTGGGATTTGATACTAGCAATCTTATCCTCCCCAGCTATAAAACTGTCCCCTGTAGCAATCAAGCCTAGGTGCCATGTCTGCTCTAATTGAGATAAGTTTTCTTTAATCCTAGCGATAAACTTCTTATCGGATTCAAAGTAAAGAGGTTGACCAGCCATTTGGCCATAAGCATAACCAAAAGCAGTCACATCCACATCATGGTAAGCTAGTCTATCTGCAATTACGACATCACCAACAGCAATCCCTTCGGCAAGAGCACCTGCTGATCCTGTATTGATGATAGCTTCTACCTGAAAATGGTCAGCTAGAACAGCTACGCTCATAGCCGACATGACCTTCCCAATCCCACTCTGAACTAGAACAACTTCTGTCTTGCCAATAGTGCCAGTATAGTAGGTATTTCCCAAGACCTGAACTTCTTGAGCTTTGTCCAAATTCTGAGTCAAATATACGAGTTCTTCTGGCATGGCAGCAATGATTCCAATTTTCATTTCAAGTCCTTTCAATTACAAGAGTTTCATCGCTAAAATTAACAAAATCAAAAGTAGGATAACTGCAAACAAGATGCGATTGAGTTTTGAATTAAAAACATTTCTCTTGGTATTCTCAATGCGGCGACTCTTATGAATTGTTGGTTCTACTTCGATTGTAAGTGTATCTTGACTAAAACCGTGGTCTCTAGAACGTGAATAACCAAAATGTTGTGATGCAGTAGGCAGGATCTTTGTTTCCTCATCATCTTGAAGAGGTGGTCCTGAGATTTTCTCACCACGATTGGCACGTTCAATCATTTCGTCTGTTAATAAAGGTTTTCCCATGGGTTGCTCCTCTATTTCTTTTGTAGTTCCCAGTACTGAATCGCCATAATGGTCTTGGCATCACAGATATGACCTGACTGGATCAGGTTCTTGGCTTCCTCTAGGCTTACTTCTAAAACTTCCAAGGTTTCATCATCATCTTGTGGGCGAGGATTTTCCACCTTAACCAAATCACTGGCGAGATAGAGTTTTAGTTTTTCATTACAAAATCCAATCGCAGAATAGAAATCGTACAACAGTTCTAACTTACCAGTGTAGGCAACTTCTTCTTCCAATTCCCGAAGAGCAGCTGCCATTGGATCTGCATTTTCACCAGTTTCCAGTTTTCCTGCGGGAATCTCATAAGAAACAGCCTCGATGGCTTTCCGATATTGCTTAACGAGAACGATTTTGTCTTCGGCTGTCACAGCTAGTACACAAACAGCTCCATTGTGAAAAATCAAGTCACGTTGGGCAGTCCCCTTTCCTTCTGGTAGTTCCACCTGGTCTTGTACTAGTTTGAAAATAGGACCTTGATAGATTTCCTTCCGACTAATCGTTTTTTCTTCAAATTCCATGACAAACTCCTACTGGTTCTTAGGATGATGAGGTAAGCGTGTTGCGTACTCATCTTTGTTAACTTGTCGCCCACGGCCGATAGCAATGGCATCAGCAGGAACATTCTTGGTAATAGTTGAACCCGCTCCAACCAGAGAATTATCCCCAAGTTCTACAGGAGCAATAATAGTTGAGTTTGAGCCAACAAAGACATTATTGCCAATGACAGTTTTGTATTTATTTTTGCCATCGTAGTTAACTGTAATAGTTCCTGCACCAAAATTAACGTTGCTACCCACTTCACAATTTCCAATATAAGTCAAATGACCCGCCTTGGTATTTTCACCGATTGAAGAGCCTTTTACTTCAACAAAATTTCCAATGTGAACTTGAGCAGCCAGACTTGAACCTGGACGAATATGGGCATAAGGACCAACTGTTACACCGTCCGCAACACTACTTTCCTCAATCATAGAGTTGGTAATCACGGCTCCAGATCCAACGGTGCTATCTACGATATAAGTTCCATTTGTTAAAATAGTCTCCGCACCAATCTTCGTTTGACCTTTCAAGGTAACATTAGATTCGATTTGGACTTCAGGAGCAATCTCAACATCAATATCGATGTATGTTGCTTCTGGATTGACAAAACTAACACCATTAACCATGTGCTTTTGATTGATACGGCGACGCATCACTGCTTCCGCAGTCGCAAGAGCTACACGATCATTTACCCCAAGACTTTCATCAAAATCCTTGAGAGTATAGGCCCCAACCTTTTCACCAGCATTACGGAAAATACCAATCACGTCAGTAATATAGTACTCACCTTGGGCATTGTTGGTGTTGATGTTTTTAAGAGCCTCAAAAAGACGCTCATTGTCAAATACATAAGTTCCTGTATTGATTTCCTTAATTTGCTTTTCAAAGTCTGTGGCATCTTTCTGCTCAACAATACGAAGAACTTCAGCATTATCGTTACGGACGATACGACCGTATCCAAAAGGATTTGCCGCTTCAGCTGTTAAAATCGTCGCCACATTTTTGTGATTGATATGGAAATCCAAGAGGTTTTTCAAGCTTTCACCTGTAATCAGAGGAGTATCTCCAGCGATAACCAAGGTGTGGCCTGTACGATTTTGGAGAATAGGCTCTGCCATCATGACAGCATGCCCAGTTCCTAGTTGTTCTGATTGGGTAACAAAGTCTGTCTGACCGGCTAATACTTGCTCAACTAGCTCAGCCTTGTGACCAACTACAGTAACTGTTTTTTCAGGTTGAATAGCACCAACACTACGAAAAACATGTTCCAACATCGAAATTCCAGCTACTTTATGAAGTACCTTTGGAAGATCTGATTTCATGCGAGTACCTTTACCCGCTGCTAGAATAATGGCATAATTTGACATAATCTTCTCTTTTCTCTAGAAATTCCCTTATATTATACCATAATTTAGTTTCTTAGGAGTAAACAAACAAAGAAATAGGGAAAAGACGCCCATATATTCACTTTTTTTTCGATGTTTTCTTTGATTTTTTTATCTATTTACGTTAAACTATTTAGTATATGAGAAAAAAGATTCATCCAGCTATTATTTTTACTTTATTTACTATATTTATAGCTATTTTGATCCTCAATAGACCAACTTATGAAGACCATCCTGTCAAGTCAAAACCCAATGCAGTCCAGGTTGAAAATCAGGCCTTGCATAATCTTGACAAACCTATCATTGATGTCTCTGGTTGGCAAAGACCTGAGGAAATCAACTACGATACCTTATCTCAAAATATTTCTGGTGTTATTGTTCGTGTCCACAATGGGGCTCAGCATACTGAAACAAATAATGCCGCCTATGCCAATGGTGTCGATAAAGCCTATAAAAATCATATTTCAGAATTTCAAAAGCGGAATGTTCCTGTTGCTGTTTATGCCTATCTAGCAGGTACTAGTAAGGAAGAAATGGAAAAAGCTGCTGAGGTTTTCTACAATGCTGCTTCTCCATACAACCCTAGTTACTATTGGCTCGATGTTGAAGAAAAAACAATGTCTGATATGAACGAAGGTGTTGAAGCTTTTAGGGCTAAACTAGAAGCGCTTGGCGCCAAAAATATCGGAATTTACATCGGTGTTTATTTCATGCAAGAGCATAGTATCAATACAGACAAGTTCTCTGCTGTTTGGATTCCATCCTATGGAACGGATTCAGGTTACTTTGAAACCACGCCTAATACTGATTTAGACTATGACCTCCATCAGTATACTTCCAAAGGAAGAATTGCTGGATTTGAACATCATTTAGATATTAATCTCATTTCTACCTTGAAGGAAAAAGAAGAAACCTTCAGAAAACTATTTTTAAGACCATAAGACAAGTGAAAATTGCTCTCTTTTTCACTTGTTTTTTCATTTTCTTCTCGTCTGTGTTATAATTGATAGAATAGAGAAAGAATTTTATGAAATTGAGGATTTTATGATGTTTTCATGGATTGCAAGAGTTATTAAAGGAATAGTCATCGCCTTAGGATTTATCCTACCAGGAATTTCAGGTGGTGTTTTGGCAGCTATTTTGGGAATTTACGAGCGAATGATTAGCTTTCTAGCTCATCCCTTTAAGGATTTTAAAGCGAATGTCCTATACTTTATCCCAGTAGCAATCGGGATGTTGCTAGGCATTGGTTTGTTTTCTTATCCAATCGAGTATCTGCTAGAAAATTACCAGGTCTATGTTTTATGGAGTTTTGCTGGAGCTATCATTGGTACAGTTCCTAGCCTCCTTAAAGAATCTACTCGAGAATCTGATCGTGATAAGATCGACCTAGTCTGGTTCTGGGCCACCTTTATCCTTTCAGGTGTCGGGCTATACGCGCTAAATTTTGTTGTTGGGTCTCTCAGTGCCAGTTTCGCTAGCTTCATCTTAGCGGGTGCTCTTTTAGCTCTAGGTGTCTTGGTGCCTGGTTTAAGTCCATCAAATCTACTCTTGATTTTAGGACTGTATGCTCCTATGCTAACTGGTTTTAAAACCTTTGATTTATTTGGAACCTTCCTTCCTATCGGAATTGGTGCAGGTGCGACCCTCATCATTTTTTCAAAATTAATGGACCACGCCTTGAACAACTACCACTCCCGTGTTTATCACTTTATCATTGGGATTGTGCTGTCAAGCACTCTCTTGATTTTGATTCCAAATGCTGGAAATGCTGAAAGTATCCAATACACTGGGCTTTCTATTGTGAGTTATGTTCTCATCGCCTTCTTCTTTGCGCTTGGAATTTGGCTTGGTATCTGGATGAGTCAGTTGGAGGATAAGTATAAATAATGGCAAAAAAAGTCAAGATTAAAAAAAACTTAGTCGAACAAATCTTGACCAAGGCGGGTATTGACCATACTGGTATTCAGATCAATGCGCTTGAGGGTGAACTTCCTTCGGAATATGATCGAACTCATATCTTTAAAACCTTGGCTCTATTAGGGGACAAAACGGGACCAATCATCGGAATCGTTCCCATAACAGAACACCTCGCTGAGAAAAAACTAGCAAAGGTTTCTGGTAATAAAAAAGTCAGCATGATTCCTCAAAAAGACCTAGAAAAAACGACAGGCTATATTCATGGGGCTAATAACCCCGTCGCATTCGCCAAAAACACAATTATCCCATTTTTATTGATCAGACTGCTTTGGATTTAGACCAAATGATTGTCTCTGCTGGAGAAGTCGGGCACAGTATCATCATCCGACCTCAAGACTTAGCCAGCTTTGTAAAAGCAGATTTTGCTGATCTCTTGGAGGAAAACAACTGATGAAACTCTATTTTGTTCGTCATGGTCGAACTGTCTGGAATCTTGAAGGACGTTTTCAAGGCGCTAGCGGTGATTCTCCCCTTCTTCCAGAGTCCATTGACATACTAAAACAACTGGGGCAGTATCTTAAGGAAGTTCCTTTTGATACGATTTATTCTAGTGATTTACCCAGAGCGGTCAAATCTGCTGAAATTATCCAAAGTCAACTCCAGGCCCCTTGTCCTTTAAAGAGCATTCCTGACCTACGTGAATGGCAACTTGGCAAACTAGAGGGATTAAAAATCGCTACGCTCAATGCCATCTACCCACAACAAATCAAGGCCTTTCGCTCTAATCTGGCTCAGTTTGATACGAGGATGTTTGAAGCAGAGTCCCTTTACAGTACAACCAAGCGGACCATTCAGTTTATCAAATCGCTGAAAGGAAGCAAGGCTGAAAGAATCCTGATTGTGGGTCATGGTGCAAATCTGACTGCTAGCCTACGCACTCTCTTAGGCTATAAAGAGGCTCACCTCCGCAAAGATGGAGGGTTGGCCAATGCTAGTTTGACAATTTTAGAGACTGAGGATTTTGAAACCTTCACTCTGGAAAGATGGAATGACACTTCCTATCAAAGGAAATAATGTAACTTGATCTAAATAGTCAAGTTCTTTTTAGTTTTCAAAGAATATCCGTGAATTTCTCTGCTATTTATGATAAAATGGGAGTATCGCAAAAAATGACTCATCGTATCAAATTTTGAGTAAAATTAGGAGGAACCCATGTCTACAGAACATATGGAAGAACTAAATGACCAGCAGATCGTTCGCCGTGAAAAAATGGCTGCGCTCCGTGAACAAGGAATCGATCCCTTCGGAAAACGTTTTGAACGTACTGCTAACTCACAAGAGCTAAAAGACAAATTTGCAGAACTTGATAAAGAACAATTACATGAATTAAATGAAACTGCTACTATCGCTGGACGCTTAGTAACCAAACGTGGAAAAGGGAAAGTTGGCTTTGCCCATCTTCAAGACCGAGAAGGTCAAATCCAGATCTACGTTCGTAAAGACGAAGTCGGTGAAGAAAACTACGAAATCTTCAAAAAAGCAGACCTGGGTGACTTCCTTGGTGTCGAAGGTGAAGTGATGCGTACAGATATGGGAGAACTTTCTATCAAGGCAACTCACATCACTCACTTGTCTAAAGCACTTCGCCCGCTTCCAGAGAAATTCCACGGTTTGACAGACGTTGAAACAATTTACCGTAAACGTTACCTTGACTTGATTTCTAACCGTGAAAGCTTTGAACGCTTTGTTACTCGTTCAAAGATTATCTCTGAAATCCGTCGTTATCTTGATCAAAAAGGTTTCCTTGAAGTAGAAACACCTGTTCTTCATAATGAAGCCGGTGGTGCTGCTGCTCGTCCATTTATCACTCACCACAATGCCCAAAACATTGACATGGTGCTCCGTATCGCGACGGAGCTTCACTTGAAACGCCTTATCGTTGGTGGTATGGAACGTGTTTATGAGATTGGCCGTATCTTCCGTAACGAAGGAATGGATGCTACTCATAACCCTGAGTTTACTTCTATCGAGGTTTACCAAGCTTATGCGGACTTCCAAGATATCATGGACTTGACGGAAGGTATTATCCAACACGCTGCTAAGGCAGTTAAGGGTGATGGTCCAGTAAACTATCAAGGGACTGAAATCAAAATCAACGAACCATTTAAACGTGTTCACATGGTGGACGCTATCAAAGAAATTACTGGGGTAGACTTCTGGCAAGACATGACTTTCGAAGAAGCTAAAGCTATCGCTGCTGACAAGAAAGTTCCAGTTGAGAAACACTATACTGAAGTCGATCACATCATCAATGCCTTCTTTGAAGAATTTGTTGAAGAAACCTTGATCCAGCCAACCTTTGTCTACGGACATCCAGTAGCTGTATCTCCACTTGCTAAGAAAAATCCTGAAGACGAACGCTTTACTGACCGTTTCGAGCTCTTCATTATGACCAAGGAATACGGTAATGCCTTTACTGAGTTGAATGACCCAATCGACCAACTTAGTCGCTTTGAAGCCCAAGCGAAAGCTAAAGAACTTGGTGACGACGAAGCGACAGGCATCGATTACGACTACATTGAGGCTCTTGAATACGGTATGCCTCCAACAGGTGGTTTGGGTATTGGTATCGACCGTCTCTGCATGCTCCTCACGGATACAACTACTATCCGTGATGTATTGCTCTTCCCAACAATGAAATAAACCCTTATCCTCTGGTACTTTCCAGAGGATTTTTCGATACAAAAAGAGACTGAGGAAAAACTCAATCTCTTTTCTTATTCTTGATTTTTAACTTGACTGGTGGCTACATCTTCCCCAAACCATCTATGGCTGATTTCCTGGAATTTTCCTTCTTGGTATAGTGAGATAAAGGCTTGGTTCAATGCAGCTAGCAAAGTTTTATCAGCAGGTCTCACACCCACTGCAAAAGCTTCACTTTCAAAGCCAGCTGAAAAGACATTGTAGTCATTTAAAATCCCTTCAGACTGGAGGTAGTAATTGGCATATACTCGGTCAATCAACAGGGCATCAATCCGATCATTTTTTAAATCAATCAAGGCTTCATTGAAACTTTGGTATTGATTGGCTTTCTGGTCTTTCACTCGATTCTTGAGTAGTTCTGGTTGTCGTTCAAAATTCAAATAGCCAGAAGATCCAGCCTGGGCCCCTAAAACTTTGTCAGTCATATCCTGAACTGAGTGGATGTTTTGAGACTTTTTAGAGACCAAAACTTGTTGATTTTCCATGTAAGGAATGGTAAAAGCAACCTTCTCTTTCCGTTCATCTGTTGCTGTATAGCCATTCCAGATGGCATCAATAGTACCATTTTGTAGTTCGGTTTCTTTCATATCCCAGTCGATGGGTTGAAATTTAATCTGAATTCCTAGCTTTTCAGAGACAGCTTGGGCCAGGTCAATATCAAAGCCCGCATACTGGCCATTCTTTTCCTCAAATCCCATGGGAACAAAGGTATTGTCAAATCCAATGGTAATGCTTCCCTGCTTTTGATATTTGGCCCAATTATCCTGATTTGGATCACTTGCCTTCTGAGTACAAGCCGTCAGGAAGAAGCTAAAGAACAGAGCAAGCACAAGGGCAATTTTCTTTCTCTTCATAGGCACCTCCTAGTCCTACTTTGGATCAACCTTAAGGATCTGATCAGCAATGGTTTCCGCAAACTGAAGATCGTGGGTCACAACAATCTGGGTCATCCCACGCTCTTTATTTTGAAGGATAAGTTTTTCTACTTCTAATCGCAATTCTGGATCTAAAGCTGATGTAGGCTCATCATATCCAATAATTTCTGGGTTTATCATCATGGCGCGCGCTAAGGCCACCCGTTGTTTTTGCCCACCTGAAAGTGAGAATGGAAAGGCATCTGCATGTCCAGCTAACCCAAGTTGTTCTAACAAACCACGCGCCTTCTTCTCAGCAACTTTCTTCTCCATGCTCATCGTTTTTATGGGCGACAAGGTTAAGTTATCTAGAACTGACAAATGCGGAAAGAGTTGAAAATCTTGGAAAACAAATCCCAGAAGATTGCGCTTTTCTAGTTCGTCTATAGCTAGCGATTCGCCGTTATAGTAGATTTCCCCCGAATCGATGGTTTCCAGTCCAGCTAGCATACGTAATAGGGTTGTCTTTCCGCCTCCTGATGGACCTACGATTGCAAGGATTTGCTTTTCAGGAATTGATAGGCTGAAATTGGTTAAGATTTGTTTGCCACCAAAGGCCTTGTTAATATTTCGTAATTCTAACATAGCAATCCTCCTATCTGTAATAACTGAACTTCTTCTCAAGTTTTTTCGCTACAATGGTTACAAGACCAATCATGATTAGATAAATCGCTCCAGCTAAAAACATAGGAACAAGACTAGCATCTCGATTGGCTGCTGTCCGACTTGCTAAAATCAAATCTGAAATCCCAAGAGCATAGACCAAAGAAGTATCCTTGACCAAACTCATGATTTCATTAAAGACGCTCGGTAAGACAATCTTTGTCACTTGAGGAAGGATAATATAGCGAACTGTAGCAAAAGGGCTAAATTTTAAGACTTTTGCAGCCTCATATTGCCCTTTTGGAATGGTTTCAATCCCACCACGAAAGATTTCAGCATAGTAGGCTGCATAGTTCAATACAAAAGCAATCACAGCAGCAGGCAAACGATCTAAACGTATCCCAATGCTAGGGAGAACATAGTAAATAAAGATTAATTGCAAGAGCAAGGGAGTCCCTCGCATCACCCAAATATAAAGGTCAATCAGATAATGGAGGGGTTTCCAGCGGACTTGTAAAGCAAAGGCAACGACAATCCCTAAAGGAATTGAAAAGATCAAGACTAGAGCAAAGACTTGAATTGTCATACTTGCACCGTTCAATAAACTTGGTAAAATCTCGAATATATATGACATACTACACCTCCTAAAAATAATTATTCTTATTATAGCATAAATAAACAGTTTAGCAAGCAAAAATATGTGAAAATTTCTATTGTTTTCAGAGAATAAAAAACTGTATCTATCCAAAGTGATGAAATACAGTTTTATATTATAGGGAATTTTTAAAGTGTTTCTATAAGTTCTTGCATCTGAACATCATCTGGGATTAGTTTTAAATATGCTTCTGCTTGCGTCTTAGCTTCTTCGAAATAACCCAATTCACGTAAGAGATAAGTATACTGCTCCAGAAACTCGGGATTGTCCTTGAGGTCAGATGACAATTCTTGATAGAACTCATAAGCCTTATCTAAATCCTCGATTTCCTGGTAAGAACGGGCAATCATCCACTTAGTAAGGAGATTTTCAGGTTCTTGACTTTGAAGAGCAATAATATCCTCAAATCGCTCTTGTTCCATATAAATGGTTGCGAGTCGAAGGAAAATCTCATCAAGATCTTCTGCATCTTCTTTTGCAATAAGGAGAAAGTCCTCCGCTGCCTTAGCATCATGCAATTCATAAGAAAACTGAGAAGCCGCTAACAAGAGCCGAGTTTCAAATGGATTTTTCTCCAAACCCTGTTTAACGATACGAAGGGCTTCCTCCACCTGATGTTCCTTGTGCAAGGCTTGACTATAACCATACTCATATCCTTCAAAATCAGGTGAAATGGTATCAATCTGCTTAAAGTAAAGAACAGATTTTTGATACTCTTCTTGATCAAAGTAAAGACTGGCCAATTCAAAAGCGGTTTGGTCATCGTATTCTAACTCTAGAGCCTTTTCTAAAAATTCTGTAGCGGCTTCAAACTTGCCTAACTGAGCATATGCGTAGCCGATTCGTTGGTAGGTTGATACGCCCGTTTGTTCGTAAATATAGCGGTTGTCCAACTGAGCGTAGCCTTGAATGGCTTCCTGATAGTTTCCTAACTCACTATCCAACTCAGCCAAACCAAAAACTAATAAGGCATCATCTGAGTAATTTAAGGCTTCGAGTAACTTTTCACGCGCTACATCCGTCAAACCTTCCAACTGATAGAGGTCAGCCTTCAAGCCAAAGCCGATACATACCAGTCACTTTCGGGTGTGATTTCCTCAAGGTAAGCAAAGGCTTCTTCAACATTGCCATCCTCGCTAGCAATGCTTGCTAGGTTTAGATTCACTTCTGGAAACTCTGACACAATTTTTAGATAGATTTCTTTGGCATGGGGATAAAAGCCAATTCCCTCAAGATAATTTGCTAATTCGTAGAGAACTTCGGTCGAGTCAGTTTCAAGTGCTTTGCGAAAATACTGATCCGCCTTGGTTAAATCCTGTTCATCCAAAGCCTGGAGCATGCGTTGACTATTGTTCACTCTTGATTTCCTCCCCTTCTTCTTCATACAGACCGCTGACTTTTTTATACCAGTTAAAGATAGCTGAGATAACAACCTTGGCAGAAGCATAAACAGGGATTCCCAGCAAGACTCCCCAAATACCAAACATAGAACCTGAAGTTAGGAGAACAAAGAGGACATTGATGGGATGGATGTTTAGCTGACTACCTAGAATAAGAGGTGAAACGAAGCGCCCTTCAATCGTTTGTTCTACGATAAAGACTATCACAACTTTCAATAGCATGACAGGTCCTGCTATTAAACCTAAAACAAGGGCAGGCAGCATGGCGAGAAAACTACCTAGATAAGGGACTAGATTTAGAATACCAGCCGTTACACCTAGAGTGACAGCGTATCGTAGACCGATAATCTTAAAGAAGATAATAAACATGATGGCTACAATAATAGCTACTGTAACCTGTCCTCTAACATAGTTTGAAAGCTGTTTATTGACATCTGATAGGACTTCACCCACAGGTTCTTTTAACTTGTTTGGGATAAATTTAGTTAGGTAATCTCGCAAGCCTTTCCCATCTCTCAAAAGATAAAAGAGCATGAAGGGTACGATAATAACCGCTACAATAACCTGAGAAGCTCCGCTGATAAAAGAACTGACCCAGTTAACAGCTTGAGAAGAGATTTTGCTAGCCCACATCGTCGCTTCTGTAGAAACATTTGCAAGTACTTGCTCTAACTGCGGTCTAAAATCATCTGGCAAGCGTTTGGTTACAAGATCATTGATAACACGGTCAGCATCTTCGAGGTAGCTAGGCACATTCTTTGCAAAATTTAAGACCTGGCGTTGGAGATTTGGAATAGCGACTGCCAGCCCCCAAATGATAAAAATTCCAATAATGACAAAAACAATACTGATAGCAAGCACACGATTGATTTTGTGCTTCTCCATCCAGTCCACAATCGGATTGAGGAGGTAATAAAGTAAACCAGATAAAATAACTGGCAACATGACAACCTCTAAAAAGTCTAAAACAGGTAAAAAAAATAAAACTAATACTTACTTAGAAATGAAAATGTTCAGCCCTAGTAAACAAGGTTACTAA